>JAHHLF010000358.1 GCA_018679315.1 Bacteroidia bacterium
CGCCCACTTTCATGCTCTTGTACAAGCCCCGTTCTTCGGGAAGGTACCCAATTTGCATCACGTGATGTGGTTGAAGAAGTTGCCCATCAAAATAGACCTGACCCTGATCTGGAACCGTTATTTGATTGATGATGCGCAACAGCGTTGTTTTGCCTGCACCATTAGGCCCTAATACCCCATAAATACTGCCTCTAGGCATCTGGATCGAAACATTATTCAATGCCTGATGGTTGCCAAAACTTTTAGAGAGCTTATCTGCTACCAGAATATGATCCATACAGCTTGTTTCTTCAAATATAGATAAATGGCATATAGCTTTTCTCGGGTATCATACTCAAACAGAATTCAATGAAAATACGGGCTGTTAATTAACTTAGCTTTTAATCAAAACGTTAAACAAAACCTGTGTCTGAAAAAACAAAACCCACCCTTAAAAGATTTAAGGATGGGAAAAAAATTGCTATGAAAAAGAAAATTAATATTGGTTTCCCAATATTGAACCAAATATACGTTTTTATTTATAAAACCCTATTCTTATTAGGAGAACATGTCCTTCACCTTCTCAAAGAATGATTTATCGGACTTTTCAGGGCGCGGTTGAAAGTTTTCATCGCCTTGCATTCGCTCAAAGAAATCGCGTTGTTCTTTGTTTAACTCTTTAGGGGTCCAGACATTCACATGAACCAACAGATCCCCGTTTCCATATCCATTAATGCTGCTGATTCCTTTACCTCGGAGTCGAAGTATTTTCCCCGATTGAATTCCCGCTTCTAACTTTATCCGCACCTTCCCGCTAACCGCATCTATCTCCTTAGAAGTACCCAGCACGGCTTCAGATAAACTAATATAAAGATCATAGTGCAAGTTGTCCCCTTCACGCTTCAATGTGGGATGTTCTATTGTTTCTATGGCCACAAGAAGATCTCCGGGGACACCATTACCCGGTGCATCATTTCCTTTTCCACTAACTTTGAGTTGCATTCCCTCTTCTACCCCGGCAGGGATCTTGACCTGGACCGTTTCTTCCACGATCTTTAAACCAAACTCATCCGCATCTGCAGGTTTCTTATCAATAACCTGTCCGCTTCCTTTACAGGTATTACATGTAGTTGCTGTTTGCATACGGCCCAGGATTGTATTGGTAATTCGGGTTACCTGACCATTCCCGTTACATGTTCCGCAAACGGTATACGAAACTCCCGGAGCTTGTTTTTTCCTTTTTACTTTTACCTTTTTCTCAACACCGTTCGCTATTTCTTCCAGACTGAGTTTTACTCGTATTCTCAGATTGCTTCCCTTAACTCTACGGGTACCGCCACCGAATCCGCCAAATCCGCCAAAACCACCTCCGAAAGCACTGCCAAAAATATCTCCAAACTGACTGAAGATGTCTTCCATGTTCATACCGCCACCGCCAAATCCACCGCCGTCAAAAGCAGCATGACCAAATTGATCATAGCGAGATTTTTTGTCTGGATTACTCAGCACTTCATAGGCCTCTGCCGCTTTTTTGAACATCTCCTCGGCTTTGGCATCTCCCGGATTTTTATCGGGGTGATACTCCAACGCTTTCTTACGATATGCTTTTTTTATTTCAGCAGCCGTTGCGCTCTTAGATACACCTAGTATTTCGTAAAAATCCTCCTTCATTTCGGTCTTAATTTCCAACTACCACTTTGGGGTGCCTAATGATCTTATCTCCTAGTGAATAGCCTTTTTCGATCACATCAATGATCTTACCTTTTAATTTTTTATTTGGTGCAGGAATCTGTGTGATCGCATCGTGGATCTCTGCATCAAATGCATCTCCCTTCCCGCAAGTCACTGTCTCAAGCCCTTTGGTCTTTAAGGTTTCTTTTAACTTGTTGTAGATCAACTCAACGCCCTTTTTCAATTCCTTATCCTTTGCTTTTTCCATTTCAACCAGGGCGCGGTCAAAATCATCCAATATAGGGAGGATAGAAACCAATACTTCCTGCCCGGCCGTCTTGAACAATTCCATTCGTTCCCGGGTTGTTCGCTTCTTGTAGTTCTCAAATTCTGCGAAGAGTCGCAAAAACTTATCCTTTTCTAAAGCCAGAGCCTGCTCCAATTCCTCTTCTTTGCTCAGTTCTTCAACCACTTCCTCTGCTCCTGCAGTTTGATCCACGGCTTCTTCTTCTAACGGCAGATCTTCTATTTCCGGACTTTTATCCTTTTTGCTCATGTAAATGAATTCTTTGTACAAACTCGATTTAAGATGGCAAAAGTACTGCCAATTCTTTAAATGTGTCAAAATGTCACAGAAAAATTAGTGCCCTTAATACAAGGACATAAGAGCAATAGAAAGATGAAACGAGGGCAGGTGCTACGTCAGCAGGGATTCGATCGCCGAATTTATGCTAGTATGGCTAAAGGAAAATCCATGTGTCTCAATTTTCTTGCAACTAACACGCTGACTGGAATACAAGAGAGTGGCCATTTCACCCAAAATTATTTTCATAAAAAATCGAGGGATTCCTGGCAATAGTATAGGTCTTCGGAGGGTGCGTGCAACTTCTTTTAATAATTTCTTTTGAATTATTGGGTTAGGCGCAACGGCATTGAATACCCCTTTGCATTTCTTTTCGACACAAAACATGAACATTTGAGCTACATCTTCACAATGGATCCAGGATTGCCATTGCTTTCCATTGCCAAAAGTAGCGGCAGTAAGTGTTTTTACAGATTTGATCATCGGAGGCAGTGCCCCGGCTTCATTAGACAGCACCAAGCCAATTCTGAGTTTGGTCACCGATATACCCAAGGCAGAAAACGTATCTACTTCCCGTTCCCATTGTTGAACAACCTGCCCGAGGAAGTCCTGGGCTAAAGGGCCATCTTCACTGTAAAGTTCGGTCAAGGAGCTAGGATAAATGCCTATTGCCGAAGCTGATACTATATGAGATATTGTCTTATTTCCACTCCTCTTCAAGGCGTGGCGTAACGTGCGTAGGCTATTGATCCGACTCTCAAGAATAGCTTCTTTATATCGCTCCGTCCATCGGCGGGCTACATTATTTCCTGCCAGGTTTATAATAGCATCCACCCCCTCAAAGCACCTCAGATCTATTTCGCCTGTTGCAGGATTCCAATAAAATCCATGAACCCGGGTATTTTCTTCTCCAACACGCTTGCGTTGCCGACTCAGGAAGTGCACCTCCCATCCCCGTTCAATAGACAAACGTATTATTTCGCTACCAATTAGGCCCGTAGCCCCTGTGATCAATATTCGCATTCTAAATTTTCAACAGTCAAATTTACGCCAATAAACAAGGAGGTAAGATAAATTTATCTCGACATTAACACTGGCATTACGTTTTGTTCGCACGTATCATTTCTCGTTTTCCCGGTGGCCCGGGTACTTTCTCCACGACAAAGCCAACAGATTCCATCGCTCTTCTTACAGAACCTTTAGCGGAATAGGTGACTAGCATGCCACCTGATCTCAAAAGAGAAAATCCCTTTTCAAATACCTTCTCATCCCATAATTCGGGTTGTAATTTTGGCGAAAATGCATCGTGATAAATAAGATCGAATTGCCTGGTCTCCTCCAATACCTCGAAGCGTTTTTCTACCCTTTTAAATGAAAAAAAAGTATCTATCGCTATCCACTCATTTGCCGGGGCCTGGTGTAGTTTTGTAAAGATCTTTTTTAATTCCTTATCCGCTAACTGAGCTGCATAATTCATTTCAGATACCTCAGCGGCGGTTAATGGAAAGGCCTCGACTCCACAATAGGTTATGTTCCTGGAATGTGCTTTTGCATAGTCATAACTCAGGAGTGCATTCAAGCCCGTCCCAAAACCCAGTTCAAGGATCGCGACTTCAGGTGTGTCACGTTTCGCTAATCCTTCTTTAATAAACACATGCTGCGATTCTTGCACAGCTCCATGCCGTGAGTGATATGGCTCATCCCAGGCATCAATTTTCAGGCTGGTCGAGCCATCAGCGGTGGTAATTATACTGCGTTTCACTCTTATTTCTCTATGACGACTCCTGTGGCTTCGAATCCGTATGAAATTGCATCCCTTGTAATTTGTGTTATGTCTAATTCCTTGCCTGCGTCTTCGGCCATATGCTGCTGCTCTTCAGGGGTCATTGTCTTTAGAAATGCCTTTCCTTCGACGGTTACCATTCTCCCGGCAATATCTTTTGGCACAAAAAATCCATAATCCTTAAATCGAACCATAGTTTCCTGCCCATTTGCCAGGGCAACCTTCATCCAACACCCTTTATTCTGACATACTTCGTTTACCTGACCTAAAAATTTTGTGTTTACAGTATCACCGGGCTGGAGCTTCTGATAGAGTCCCAACATCTGATATTGGTCTTTAGGGAGTTCATCGGAAATTTTACTCCCGAAAGATAGAAGTTCTTGCTTTTCTTCAACTGATATATCACTCTTTTCTCCTTTTTGGTCGGTTTTACATCCCATAACCACTAAGAAGAGTGCAAGCAAAATGTTAATTCTTTTCATTATCCTCAATATTTTAATTCACAATGCAAAACTGCTAAATTTTGAACGAAAAAAGAAGATCGAACTACCCATAAATGTGTAATTTTATATACGATAATGTCAAAAAAATGAGTACATCTGTCAAGCAACTTAGAGTTGATAAAGTATCCAAATCTAAAATTAGTGAGGTAAATTTTGAAAATCTGCCTTTTGGTGACGTTTTCTCGGATCATATGTTTATCTGTGTTTTCAAAAATGGTGAATGGCAAGAACCAAGGATCCAACCTTATGGACCTCTGAGTATTTCTCCTTCAGCCAAAGTATTTCACTACGGCCAGGCTGTTTTCGAGGGAATGAAAGCGTATAAAGATGATGAGGGACAGGTTTGGCTCTTCAGGCCGGAAGAAAACTTGAAACGTATCAATAAGTCGAGTAAGCGTTTAGCTATACCCGAATTTCCTGAAAGCTATTTTTTTGACGGACTTACCACTTTGTTACAATTAGATAAAGAGTGGGTAAAACCCGGTATTGGCAATTCTCTTTATGTAAGGCCTTTTGTGATAGCTTCTGAAGCTGGGATAAAGGCAACACCTGCAGAAGAATATACATTTATGATCATCTGTTCTCCTGCACAGTCTTACTATGGGGGCGAAGTTCGCGTACAGATCGCAGAGCACTACAGCAGGGCGGCAGATGGTGGATTTGGTTATACAAAGGCTGCCGGGAACTATGCCGGACAGTTTTATCCAACCCAACTGGCACAAGAAGAAGGATACCAGCAGGTCATTTGGACCGATGCGCAGTCGCACGAATATATAGAAGAAGCGGGCACCATGAATGTTTTTGTTCGTTTGGGGAATACCTTGGTTACCTGTCCGACTAGTGATAGGATCCTTGATGGAGTTACCCGAAAAAGCGTAATTGCACTAGCTGAAGCCCATGGCATCAAGGTTGAAGTCAGGCCCATTAAAGTTTCAGAACTTGTAGCAGGTGCTAAATCCGGTGTCTTGAAAGAAATATTTGGAAGTGGTACGGCAGCGGTTATCAATCCAATACTTGGTTTTGGATATAAGGGAGAGCGCTATGAATTAAACGTACCGGAAAAAAGTTATGCCGGCCTCTTGAAAGAGGAGTTGATCAATATTCAATACAATCGGTCTGAAGATAAGTTTGGGTGGCGATACCCGATTGCCTAGTCTGTATCAGCTTTCTCTTTCCAGCTGAAGGATCTTTTCGATATTTGGTTTAAAGTAATTCGGCCCTTTTAAAACCTTACCATCATCTCGATAGAGGGGTTTGCCATTGGCTCCCAGTTTGCTCATATTACTGCGCTGGATTTCTTCAAAAACCTCCTCTATTTTGTGTTGAAGGCCATGTTCCAATATGGTGCCACAGAGGATATATAGCATATCACCTAAGGCATCTGCCACTTCAATTAGGTCGTCCTGTTCAGCGGCTTGAAGATATTCCTGGTTTTCTTCATCCATCAAATTAAAGCGCAGCCGATTCTTTTCCGGTCCTAGATTGGCCTTCATTTGATGAGATACGCCTAAGCCAAATGATTGGTGAAAGAGGGTAACTGCATGGATTTTACTTTTCATATGCGTGGGGTTTGGTTTAGATTTGTGTAAAAATAAGGAATATGTTCAGCACGGGTCAACTGGTTTTTACAGCATTTTTTGTCATTGTATTCTCTTTCATCATCTATATGGCGTATAAAAAGGATGCTTCCCTGCACAAAAAAAATTATAAAGGCGTTAAATGGGTGGGCATAGTCTTTGTCATATTCCTAATAATACTTTTCGCACTTAAATACTTCCTAAAATTTTGAGAAGAAAATTGTAGACTGATCAAAAAGGGATAAATCTCAACCAAATATTCAATTTTCCTCGTATAACATAAGAAAAGCTGTACTTTTGCGTTAGGTTGTTAGTAGTTGTTAGTTAAAGACTTTCTATGGTCTCGTTTTTTACACTTTTTATTGTTTTGAGTGTGCTTAATATCGCACTTCTTTTAGTAAGCATTTTGAGCGCGAAAGGAATTTCGTTCACTTCTAAGGCTGCTTCGGATATTAATGCAAAGTCCAGGGTCCTTGCATTGGACTCCAGTGAAACTGAGCTGAAAAAAGCCATATAGTTTTATACCTTTAAGGTATGAAACAACTCTTCCTGGTTTTTTTAGGTGGCGGTATCGGAAGTTGTTTCCGTTTTCTTCTAGGAAAATATTTCAATCCCTTTTTTACAAATTTTTACCTTGGTACATTCCTCGTCAATATCCTTGGGTGCCTCCTTATTGGCATAATATTAGGCCTCACATACAAGCAGGACCTACTGTCCCAGAACCAGGCACTAATTTTAGCAACCGGTTTCTGTGGTGGCTTCACCACATTTTCTGCCTTCGCATTTGAAAGTCAAAACCTGATCAAGAATGGAGAGATTGCCTTTGCCGCTCTTTATATTGGTTCGAGTGTACTGATAGGTGTACTTGCCGTCCTCCTGGGCTTATGGCTTATTCGTAGCTTCTGATCTCTTATATTTCGAATTAACTGCTACCACAATAGCAGGCTTACCATATTCATAGTTTTTTATCCAAAAATTATATACCCTGTATTTTCTAGGGGTTATTTCCTTATAATTCATATTTATTACAAACTACCCCCTATTTTTTAGGGGGTATTTTATTTATACCTATATATTTGGCATCGATAACCCTATTATAATTAATTATGAAAAAAATTGAAGCAATCATTCGAAAATCGAAATTCGATGAAGTGAAAAAGGCTTTGCATGCTATTGAAGTCAATTTCTTCAGCTATTGGGATGTAACCGGTGTCGGCAATGAAAAACAAGGGCACGTTTACCGGGGCATATCCTATAGTACAAGTGATATTCAACGCAGGTATTTGGTAATAGTAGTAACTGATAAGTTTCTAAAACGTACGGTTGATACCTTAATAGAAGCAGCTGGAACTGGCCATGTGGGAGATGGAAAAATATTTATCTCCGAAATATTAGAAGCCTACCGCATAAGAACCAAAGAATCAGGCTCAGAAGCCATTAACTAATCACCCACTAAATCAATACTTAAAAATGGACACAGGATTATTTACTGCAAATAACGTATGGATGATGGTCTGTACGGCACTCGTATTTTTTATGCATTCCGGTTTCGCTTTTCTCGAGATCGGCCTTACCAGGCAGAAGAATGCTATCA
>JAHHLF010000064.1 GCA_018679315.1 Bacteroidia bacterium
CAATTTAATATCTGCTATCGGGTTGCAGCAGATATAGGAAAAGGTATTATCAGATGCCCGATAGTCACTACTCTCCAAGAGAATACTATTGGGAAAAGTATCCCGGATCTTTAGATAAATACTCACGGGGGTGAGGGTATCCGATAATATTTTTTTTACATGTGTCTCTAGTGTAAAAGCCATATTCTATATAATTCATAAGAAAACAAAAAGGCTTGTCGTGATAGACAAGCCTTTTCGTACAATACGATACGAGGGGGGTCTGCTCACGACATATAACGTAAGTTTAACCACCACCAGCTGCGTACTGTAATTCGTTTCATTTAGTCAAATATAGAAAGGTTATTGAATTTTCCCAACGTCTGGTATGAATTTCATAAAAAGAGTTCCTTATTTTTGCCCTCTTAAGGTATTTCACAAATGTTTGATATTGATAAAGAGGCCTGGGCCGATGGAATAGTAAAGGATAAGGATGCTGTTATCCTGGATGTACGTACTCAGGAAGAAATTGCGGAGGGTCATATTCCCGGTGCTTTGCAGAATGACATCTATGAAAGGCAGGAATTCCTCGACCGACTCGAGCCTTTGGATAGAAATAAGAACTACTATGTGTATTGCCGTTCCGGGAAAAGGAGTGAGCAAGCCTGTGCCGTCATGCATAGCTTAGGATTCAAGACTACTTATAACCTTCCTGGCGGGATCCTTGAATGGAAGGGTGATATCCAGAGGTAACCCAACAAGAGCTGCATGCAAACTGCATATCCTGCAACTACCTTGGGAGAATGCAGGAAGACTTCCTTCATTTTCTCTGGAAATTCAGAAAATTAGATTTTCCAGGTTTACAGACCAGTTGTGGTCAATCCCTCTTTATTATAGATCCGGGTCACCATAATAAACTATCAGGCCCAGATTTCTTTAATGCCCGAATACGGCTCAATGATCAATTGTGGGCAGGAAATATAGAGATCCACGTGCGTGCTTCGGATTGGTATGCGCATAATCATGAACGCGACCCAAACTATGAAAATGTGATCCTGCATGTGGTCTGGCAGGAAGATATCCCTGTTATCAATATTGCGGGACATGCCATCCCTACCTTGGAGATGCGAACTATGCTCAGACCTGACTCCTTGCGCTCATACCGCGAATTAATGAAGGTGAGATCAGGGCAGTTTATCAATTGCGATAAGCAAATAGGAACAATAAGCACATTTGCTTTAAATGCCTGGATGGAGAGACTGTTCTTTGAACGTCTAATTGAAAAAGTATCACAAATAGAATCCCTACTTCCGGTTTGTAATTCGGATTGGGAAGCCGTATCATTCCTGATCCTTCTTCAGGGATTTGGTTCTAAGATCAACAAAGAAAATTTTTCTGAACTGGGACGAAAAATACCTTATCAAGTAGTACATAAAGTTAAAAGGGCACCGGCTAAATTAGAAGCAATTCTTTTTGGTATGGCCGGTTTACTTGATGAAAGTGATCCCCTTGATTCGTACCATCAATCTTTACGCACGGAATTTGATTTTCTGGCACATAAATTTAATTTGAAGCAAGCTTCGAGAAAGAAAGTGGAATTTTTTAAACTCCGTCCAATGAATTTCCCGACAATACGATTATCTCAATTTGCTTCATTCTGGTGTGATGCCAAAAACAGTTTTGAAGCACTTATGTCCGAATCCAGATATGGCAGTTTAGAAAAAATGTTATCTGCAAAGGCATCTGGGTATTGGGATACGCATTATGTCTTTGGCAAGGAATCTAAAAGGAAACCTAAAAAGACTTCAAAGGCCTTTATCGAAGTGCTGGTGCTCAATGCTATTCTCCCGTTAAAATTTGCCTATTCCCGCTATCGGGGCATTGATCAAAACGAGAAGATCCTCTCACTCGTTAGATCATTGAAGCCCGAGAATAATAGCGTCACGCGCTCATATGCCAAATTAGGAATAAATGCTGCATCAGCACTAGAATCACAGGCCTTACTTCAATTATATAAAAGGTATTGTTTAAAACATCGTTGTTTAGAATGTAGTATCGGTCATTTCTTATTACAGGATAAATAGTATTTTTAGACGGTGAAGTACTTCTATCAGATACTGTATTATTTCCAAAAGCGCGGATTTGAGGTATGCCGAAGGATAGCAGAACGACTGGGTATTCGAACCCGGGTTGTACGCACATCATTTATTTATTTGACATTTGTAACCCTGGGTTTCGGGTTTGCCCTTTATCTCTTTCTGGCATTCTGGTTACGGATCAAGGATATGCTTCACACCAAACGAACATCTGTATTTGACTTGTAGCCAATGCTAAAACTTTTTAGGTCAAAGATCATAATTGCATTTACACTGATCCTCTGTGTGATCCTAATGGGAACATTGGGATATCGATATATCTCTGAATACAGCTGGATCGATGCTATTTACATGACCGTAATTACAATAAGCACGGTGGGGTTTATGGAAGTGCGTCCGCTGGGGGCAGAGGCCAAGATCTTTACGGTAATACTTATTGCATGCAGTGTTTTTATATTGGGATATGCCCTCTCTGTGATCTCGGAGTATCTCCTGAGCAAGAATACGCTTCAACTCTTAAAGAAAAATAAGGTGAAAACTAAAATTCAGCAGCTGGAAGGCCACGTCATCATTTGCGGCTTCGGTCGGAATGGTATGCAGGCCGCAGATCGCTTGAAGGCCTATAAAAGGGATTTCATTGTGATCGAAAAAGACGAAGAAATAATCAATAAGCATGAAGATGACATTCTCTTTATAGAGGGAGATGCTACCGAGGATAATATACTACACAAGGCAGGGGTGGATAAGGCTTCTTTTTTAATAGTAGCCTTGCCTGAAGATGCCGATAATTTATTTGTAGTGCTTTCTGTCCGTCAACTGAATCCGAACATATTTATTATATCCAGGGCGTCACAACCTGGCACACAGAAAAAATTATTCCTGGCTGGCGCTAATAAAGTGATCATGCCGGATAAAATCGGAGGCGATCACATGGCTTCGCTTGTTGTCCTGCCAGACTTGATCACTTTTATGGACAAATTATCGGTCGAAGGAGAGAATACGACAAATCTTGAAGAAGTGGCCATCGAGGATTTTGCCGGTCAAATAGATGCCCATACGCTTCGTGATCTGGATCTGAGGAGAAAGACCGGTTGTACCATCATTGGATATATCGATCCGAATGGGGATTATATAATTAATCCTGAGGCCGATCTTCCTCTTCAACCACAGGGTAAAGTCATCGTTCTTGGTCGGCCTGAACAGATTAATAAGTTGAACAATATGTTCCATATCAATTAAGGTCATTATTTGATTGCGTAGATAATTTTTAGCATCTTGCCCCTTGTACTAACCAAATTCACCCGCTAAAAACTCCATTATGAAGCAGAGATTATTTGCCTTTTTAACCCTATTATTTCCTTTAGTTACATTAGCCCAGGAGGAAGCCGAAATGGGATTAGACGAACGTGTCAATGATGCTTTCATGCCGATAGCCATTTGGTGGGAAAGCTTTATTTTGACGCCAATTCCTATCGCAGGATACGATATCCCCGTTGTTTTGCTATTGCTGGTCATTGGCGCGACATTTTTTACCTTTTATTTCAAATTCCCCAATGTTTTAAAATTTCCCCTCGCGATAAATACAGTAAGAGGTAAGTATGATGAGCTGGAAGGTCCAGAGGGTCATGGAGTAGAAAAGGCCGAAGTCAATATAGTTGAAGGCGACTTGCCCGATACGATACGTGATGAAAGCAAAGAAGGGGAAGTAAGCCATTTCCAGGCTTTGGCAACGGCGGTTTCCGGTACTGTGGGTCTGGGGAACATAGCAGGGGTAGCTGTGGCTATTGCTGTTGGAGGTCCTGGCGCGACATTCTGGATGATCATATGTGGTCTAATTGGAATGTCTACCAAGTTTGTGGAATGTACCTTAGGCGTTAAGTATCGGGATGTAGGTGAGGATGGAACGGTCTATGGTGGGCCTATGTATTATTTATCCAGAGGCTTAAAGGAAAATGGATTTAAAGGATTGGGCCGGGTACTTGCTGTTGTATTTGCCGTTTTATGTGTAGGTGCTTCATTTGGAGGGGGCAATGCCTTTCAATCGAATCAGGCAGCCGTACAACTTTCAACTATGTTGAGTCTGGAAGGCGGAGCTACAGGAGTGATCATTGGTGTGGTTCTTGCCATACTTGTTGGAATTGTAATTATCGGGGGGATTAAAAAAATTGCTGCTGTAACCGAAAAGATAGTCCCATTCATGGCTGTCATTTATGTGATCGCATCTCTCATAATTATTTTTGCCAACTTTAGTTATATAGGTGATGCTTTTGGGATGATTATTTCAGGTGCTTTTACCCCAATGGCCGGACTGGGTGGCGTGCTTGGAGTAATAATCGTAGGATTTCAAAGAGCAGCTTTTTCTAATGAGGCCGGCGCTGGATCTGCAGCCATTGCGCACTCTGCTGTAAAAACCAAGTATCCGGCAAGCGAAGGGGTTGTCGCACTGCTAGAACCTTTCATAGACACAGTCGTTATTTGTACCATGACAGCCTTAGTTATCATATTTTTCAATATGGATGTGGGAGCTTTTGAATATGGAAATTCAGTAAATAGTACTGTATTATTGACCGAAACCGGAAACTATGTAGGCGGAGTGGATTTGACTTCTATGGCTTATGACTCGGTAATTCCCGGATTTAGATATGTATTGACCATTGCAATAATCCTATTTGCTTTTTCAACCATGATTTCATGGTCGTATTACGGATTGCAGTCCTGGAAATTTTTATTTGGCAGGGGAAAGACGGCTGATGTGATATACAAGTTGTTGTTCTTAACCTTTGTAGTAATTGGTGCGGCTGCAACATTAGATGCAGTTATCAAATTTTCTGATGCCATGATCCTGGCTCTTGTATTCCCTAATATGGTTGGCTTATTATTCCTCTTCCCAAGAGTAAAAGAAGAAATGTCCAAATATATGAGGGCCATAAAATCGATTCGAGAATAAATAGAAACTGGAAAAATAAAGGACCCTACTTCAAGTTCAGCAAACAAGAACGATGTGGGGTTTTTTATTTTCTGTCATTGCTGCTCCTATTTCAAGCGGGCTATTATTTCCTTGATTATTATTTATTGCCTATAGGGCCACAACTGGAATTGAATGCCGACTTGCAAGCTCAAATAGATTCTTTGAAGGGTGTTCAAGAAGACGAAAAGCGAACTGCATTTTCCATAGATCCAACTAATATTTCAGATTACAGAGGCTACCTCCTGGGTATGTCGCCCAAGGAGATAGATCGCTTGCACCGGGTACGTGAGAAAGGTAAGCGTATTCAATCTCCTGCAGAATTCCAGAAGGTTACGGGAATATCTGATTCCTTGTTACAAGTTATTTCACCTGTGTTGCGTTTTTCTGTAGTTAAGAAGTCTTT
>JAHHLF010000055.1 GCA_018679315.1 Bacteroidia bacterium
ACAGCCCTCTGAATATCTCTAATTTATGCTCGTGTGCCATGCAGCAAATCTAATTTTAATATTATACCAAATAGAAGAATGTAAATACGAATACCCACACCAGATCTACAAAGTGCCAGTACAATCCCACTTTTTCAACCATTTCATAGTGCCCTCTCCTCTCATAGGTTCCAATGATGATATTGAAGAAAATGATGACGTTTATAACGACACCGGAAAAAACGTGAAAACCGTGGAAGCCTGTTATAAAGAAAAAGAAATCAGCGAATAACCGACTTCCATATTCATTGCGTATAAGGTTGGCTCCTTCTACCACGCGCACGGCATCATTTACTTTCTCAAGGCTTTCTGCCCTGCTTAAAAGTGTTTTTTCTCCTTCCTCATTGATGGTTTCCGTACGCACTAAAATGTTGTTGTCTGCTTTTAAACCAGTAATTACTTCATTTACGCTATAAGTGGTAAGTGCCGACTCATCTTCAAACCAAACGCCTTCATTCTTTAATTGTGTTACGCGCGCCTCATCCAGGGCAGTCGCAAAATCTGCCAGCGCAGCCCGTTCTCCGGTATCGGCTTTTACAAATTGTAAAATTCTTCCGCCTTTTGTTTCCAGGGCTCCATAATCGCCCTTGATAAAAGTTGCCCATTCCCAAGCCTGTGACCCGACGAAAATAAGTCCGCCAATAATGGTCAGGAACATATAGATTATCACTTTCTTTTGCATCATACGGTGTCCCGCATCAACTGCAAGTACCATAGTAACCGACGACATGATCAGAATAAAGGTCATGAAGGCCACATAGTACATCGGGTAATTTCCGTGGAAAAAGGGAACGTGGGTAAAAACTTCATCTGCAATAGGCCAGGTCTCAATAAACTTGAATCTGGAAAAGCCATAGGAAGCCAAAAATCCTGAGAAGGTCAGAGCATCTGAAACAATAAAAAACCACATCATCAATTTGCCATAACTGGCACCGAGAGGGCGATTGCCGCCTCCCCAGACATTTTCTTCAGACACCGATGAAACCGTAGAATCCATAAAATAAAGTTATCGAGTTAGTTAAGTCCTAGCAAATTTACATTTTTTTTATCCACATAAAAGCCCGTTCTCCATAGAAAACGATCAGATAGCCTCTTCCTTATTTAAAGAAATAAAAAAAGAGGATCAAATAGACCCATAACAAGTCTAAGAAATGCCAGAAGGTGGCTCCTAACTCCATCCCGAGCATATTACTTGAGCTGTATTTATTTCGTACTTGATTTATAACAACTACCAATAAAGAAATTAATCCTGCCACTACATGGACAACATGGACCATAGCGATAAGGTAGATATATGACATCGTGATATTACTGGTAGGCCCAGTAAAATAATAACCCTGGTCTACGATCTGTGAAAACCCAAGGAACTGTAGTGCAATAAAAACCAATCCTAGAACGAGGGTAATAGCCAGAAACATAGTAGTTGGACTGTGCTGATCTTTTTTGCGCGCTTTTAGTGCGGCTATATAGGTCAGGCTGCTCAGTATAATGATCGCAGTGCTGTAAAAGAATGCTGAGGGCAGTTCCAGATCATTAAGCCAGTCTTTGCGAGAGCTACTCACTATAAATGCACTGGTCCAGCCTGCAAAAGCCATGAGCAGGCTAATGATCCCGAACCAAAGCATCATTTTCTTTGCTCGAATATTTTTCTCTTTAGGAGTGCCTTGTGTTAAGTCCATCTTCTATACAAATTTATCAATAACAAAAACTATTTGCATAAGGGTGATATAGCTCACACTAGCCAGCATAAGTTTTCGCGCAGTTTTATTATCTCTTTTCTGATACAATTGAAAGGCAAAGACAAGCATTATCATACCCATTAGCCCAATTAAAATGGCACCTCCAAGAGACAAATGAAGTCTGCCTGTTATGCCTAAAGCCGGAATAAGAGAAATCACGATCATCCAGAGTGTATACATAATGATCTGTATGAGCGTTCCCTTATTCTTTTCCCCTGTAGGCAGCATTTTGAATCCGGCTTTCTTGTAATCGTCGTCTAGCATCCATGCCAAGGCCCAAAAATGTGGGAATTGCCAAAAGAACTGGATCATAAATAAGGTTCCGGGTTCAATGTCAAATTCATTAGTCGCGGCCACCCAACCCAACATAAAAGGTATGGCCCCGGGTATGGCTCCAACGAATACCGATAGAGGTGTTACTTTTTTTAGCGGGGTATATGCACATATATATAAAATTATGGACAGGGCGCCGAAAAAGGCAGTTTTTGGGTTCAAAAAGTAGAGGCTTACAATCCCGAGAATCGTCAGCACAGAGGCAATGATAAGGGCTGTTTGTGCACTCATTCGCCCCGCAGGCAATGGCCTGTTCCGGGTTCGATCCATAATGGCATCTTCCCTGCGCTCAATAACCTGGTTAAACGCATTGGAAGCGCCCACCATGCAATATCCACCAAACCCCAGTAACACCAAGGGAAACCATTCTACCTGTATTGCCCCTAACAAGTAGCCTGCAATTGCCGAAAAAACAACAGAGAGCGAAAGCCGATGCTTAGTGATCTCTTTTAAGTCCTGGAAGGATAGCGAAGTTGTTGTTTTTTGAGCCGTGCTAAGAGCAGATTTCATTGGAAATTATAAGGTTGCAAAGATACGGTCCAAGCCCGTTTAATCCAATGAAATAAGAAGGATTATCCCTTCAAAAAAAAATCCCGGCACTGAGGCCGGGATCTAAGAACTGAATTTTTTTACTGCAGCTTAAAGGTGATCGGGATACTAAAGGGAACCCGTACTGGTCTGCCTCTTTGTTTACCAGGTGTCATCCTTGGAAGCTTTTGTATAATACGAAGCGCTTCTGCTTCTAAATTTTTATCGGGTCCTCTGTATCGAATATTACCGATAGAGCCGTCTTTTTGAATGGTGAACATCACACTTACGCGTCCCTGGATTCCCATTTCCTGAGCTATTTCAGGGTAGCGGAAGTTCTTTCTAATATGTTTTTGGATCATTTCATTAAAACATGCACGCTTATCGCTGGCGCCTTCACAGCCTGGAAAAACGGGTACATCTTCGATCACTGCAAATGGAACATCAATGTCAAGGTCTTCTTCTTCAACCTCTACATCCTCCACTTCCATGACTTCTTCTTCCTGACTCGTTTCAGTAGATTCTATCACAGTTTCTTCCACTTCCTCTTCATCTTCAACAACTTCGATCACTTCGGGCGCTGCCGGTGGCGGTGGTGGTGGTGGCGTTTTGATCTGCTCAGTTAATGGCACCTCTTCATCCAAGTCATCTTCCACAGACAAAGCAATGTCATAATCACTGGTTTTATCATAGGTTTTCCATTCAAGGGCACCGTAAACCAATCCCATAACTATGGCAAGACCCAATACAAAATAGAGTGAGCTGTTCTTTCTTAGATCGGCTTTTGGATTCTTTTTCAGTTCCATGCTTCTATAATTTAGTGAATGCTAATTTAATTATTCTTTCGGGATAATCGCAATAAATTTAGGGTTTTTAACGAAGTCCCCGACCGGCAATGGCCTTAAGTACAAGCACTCCCAAGAATACCCCTGTTGTATTCGCTAAAACATCCCAAATTTCCCACCAACGATTTACAGGCAGGACTTTCTGTAATACCTCAATAAGTATGCCGTATCCAATGAGAAGTAAACCAAGAATTAGCATGCGGCTATTCCGGGCTTTTTTATCTTTTCCGAAGAGGTAGTACATTCCTCCTGTGATCATCAAGACGGTGTATGCCCCAAGGTGCATAAGCTTGTCAATAAAAGAGATCTTTAAATCGGGTACCCTGAATTCCAATTCTATCAGGCTCATCACTGTGATAAGAGCGAGAAATAGATAAAAAGCAATCCCAAAGATTTTGTGCCTACGCACCTATCAGTTCTTTGTATTCCGCATCCGATAGTAATGATTCCAATTCTGAAGGATCTCCTATTGACATCTTAATCATCCAGCCTTCCCCGTATGGGTCGGAATTCACCTTTTCTGGTTCCTCTTCCAGTGATTCATTGAATTCAACTACGGTGCCGGTGATGGGTGCAAAAAGGTCAGATACCGTTTTTACCGCTTCTACTGTACCAAATATCTCCTCCTGACTTAAATCTTCGTCCAGGGTTTCTACTTCCACAAACACAATATCACCCAATTCCCCCTGGGCAAAATCTGTAATGCCAATAATGGCTACATCACCTTCAATTTTAACCCATTCATGGTCTTTGGTATATTTTAATTCGGATGGAATATTCATGTCACAGCTGTTTTTGCGTTGCGCAAATGTAACAGATTCTCAATGGTATTTCAAGCCTCTAATTAGTTTTCGGAAGCCTTTAGTTCCCGAAATTATAACGCAAGGTAAATCCGGTGTTGATCGTGGTTTGAGGAAATGCCGTGGAAACAGCAAATTTAGAGAAGGAATGGTCGTAGAAAAAGAGGGCATTAAGATTTTTACTCAGGGCATAATCTGCGGTGAATTTGATAGAGAACAGGTTCTGGCCAGATGTGATCTGGTTGTCATCAATATCCAGGTTGCGGATTATGGTAATATTATCCCTCAGGGTAAGATCTGCCTTTAAATTCAGGTCTCCTTTTAGCCGCTGTTTCTCACCTCCGATATTTGTGACGAAAGTCACATCCTTAAATCTATACCCGAGACCTAGGGTGTACTCCTTCCCGTTGATCTCTGTCAATAAGTTGTTATCAAAACTCATAGACAGCGCCCTGTCTCTTCTAAGTTCTGCGAGGATACTCAAAGAATTTTTCATCTCGAAATCCAGTCGGACCAAGGGATTGAACTGATCCGTCAACACTACATTATTATACAAGGTTTCCGGCTCAAAGTCCTGATTTTCGATATTGATCGGGGTATTCTGTCGCTCCAGGTTTGTCTGAAAGGAATTGATACTGTACGATGCCCGATACCCATGACTCACAGAGAACCTTTTAAATTTCTTCCTAAACCACTTATTCTTCATCAGGCCGGTATACTTGATGTTCCAGTTGGGGATAGGGATCTGACGAAAAGCATCCATATTCACCCGGTTAACATCCTGACCTGTATAGGCTGCAAAGAATGCAGGCAGTAAGACATCCTGACTGGTTTTACCGTATCGTATTGGGAAACCATCAGCATCTAAACCTTCATCCGGACTGTTCCTGTCTGACAGGAGTCGGTTTGCAATGACGATCCTGTTACTTTTAAAGGTGTCAAAGTTCTCGGAGCTTGTCTCATCACTCTGACTAAAAGCTGTACCCAGCATTACCGTAGAAATACTGAAGTTCCCAAGCGTGTTTGGTGTGAGCTGAAGATATTCACCATCTTCAACCCGATAATTTTCCTGAAGCGTACTCGAGTATTGTCTGTCTGCAACCAGGTCGATAGTCAGGTCCTGAACGGGCTGGGCAGTGGCTGTAATGTTTAATTGGGTTGTTTTACGCTGAACAAATTGTTCATTGAATTCAGGAAAGACTGTCAGCCATCCATTGCGCGCAGCTTCAAATCGTACATCTGCCTGGCTTCCGAAGACAAATCCTAATGTTGGCCTGGTTGTTCCGATAAAGCCTATAGATTGGGTATAACCAGGGAGTACAGTTCCATTGTTTTCACTGTAGTTCACATTAAGGCGCTTTACCATGGTTATAATGTCTATTGCCGTGTTTGCCAACTTGCTTTTCTTTTTGGTTCCTGACCCATCTCGTGGATTTCCAGCCTTATCTGTCCGCACCGGTGCAGATGTTGCTCCGGCCTTTCCTTTTGAGCTGGTTAATCCGATCATCTCATAAAATCTCGGCATGCTCAAGGCTGCCGTCAAGGTGTGTGTGTTGGCATTTTGAACTGTATTGATGCGCTCTCCAGTTACTTCCCTGATAGCATCACCACCCCGTTGCCAATCGAAGTTACTGGTATAGGTATACTGTGCATTGATAAAAGAGAGTGCCGGGATCTTACTAAAAGGGATCTCATAATTGATCTGCATTTGTTGCGCATGCCTATTGGGCTCCCCGGAATCGAAGAATCCATTCCAGATATTGAGCTCCCGGTTTATTGCCGAAGCCGGATCATTCGGATCGTCCAAATAATTTCTGATGATATTGTTGTTGGAGGCGGTCAGGTTGAGTCGCAATGATTCCGTGATACTATAGTTAAGGGCATACTGCCAATTAAATAAATAATTGCGCTGCTGCAGTAAAGGCAACTGCAAGCTCTCTACACCGGGTTCGAGGACATCCCTGAATCGCTGTTGGTTGAACTGTCGATTAACGTCGGATTGCACCGAAATACTGGCAGGCAAGAGATTAAAATTTAAGTCCTTTAACCATTGCCAGTACTTTCCTGTCAGAATAGAGTCGTTCTTCTTAAAGGGAGCAATGGGAGCCGGTTTAAAATTGTGGTTGTACACAAAGCCTGTTTTGACACTTTGATCTCGCAGATTGGCGATCTCAAAATCACGATGATCCGTTTCGTTATAAGAGAAATTAAAGGTGAAATTCTCAACGTCGTAGAAATTCGCATCGGCCTCTTCCCCTCTGTTCTTTCGCACGCCTATAAGATTTACGCTTGTCCTCTTTGTATAGTCCTCGGCTTGCTCCTTAATAGCATCTGCTTCTGCCGGCGTTGTAGCTGCAGCAATACGGTCGTCCAGTCTAAGGTCGTCGTATACGGGATCGAATTCCGGGGTGATCAATTGTTCAGAAATACCGTAGTTAAACGGTATCTGCAAATTCCATTTTGTGGGTAACAATTGCCCTATTTCTACATTGGTTACTACATCGTAAGCAATCGCATCTTCACGGGCACGCTCGTTTGGCATTTGGTCTATGGCACCAAAACCGGATGTACTTTGATTTCCCGTGGCAGTTATATTTGCAAAATCGGCCATGTTGGCGTCGATGGCCGCTACAGCAGCCCATCCACCGTTATTATCCAATCCGGACAATCTCAATTCATTAAACCATACCTCACCACGAGCCGGAATGTTATCAATATTCTTTACCCCAACCATCATGCTTCGTATCGAACCTAATGATGGGTTACCGCGCAATCCTATACGCATTTGACCTGGCGTCCTGGGATCAAATTCATTGACTGGGGTCACCTCCCCACCGGAGATCTCGTAATAAACCACCTGGTCAAGGGTTTGATCTGCTATTCCCTGTGATTTTATTTGTTTGAGGTCCTCCAGGGCTATGTTTAACTCATTTAATTCCGGCCATACCTCTTCAGCACTATTTGCCGTGAAAGGGGTTAGCTGTAACGGTACTTCGATCTGATAGTAATTCTCCGAAAAGTCGGTCCCTATTCTAAGAAACCCAACAAGGGGGACATCGCCATCAAGGTAATCACTATCTGCAATTTTTTCGGCGTGCATGAACATCTTAATGTTCTCATACTGCCGCACATCGATATTCACATTTTTGAATACACCTCTTGAGTCCTGGGACTGAAGATTTTCAACGACAAAAGACAGGGACTGTTCATTCTGTCGAATGATGGTGTTATTATTGTTTAATTGCTCCCTGATAACACCCGGTGGCAACACATAGGGTATAGGGATTCGGGAATTGTTTTCTTCAATGTTCACCGTATTTACGTCTACAACAGTGCCGTCATCACTAGGATCATCCCCATCTGCTTCCAGGGTTTTCGTATAGCTACGCCAGTCTCCACGAACTAAGTCTAAAGTGGCAAAGCGGAGCACAACATCGTCGGTAAAACCAGTCAGGTACATACGCATAAAGCTAATCGACCTGAAATCGGATATACCCCCAACAGCTTCTGTGAAATCAGATAAAGGGATCTTGTACTGTATCCATCTTCTGTTCAATTGACTCCCATTTGGCAGATCAGGTGTCAGGCCTTCTTTTATATCGGTCACATACTGATCGTCAATAGTCGTATTAGGCATGATCTGAATGCGATATTCATAGTAGCTGTTGATCGTATTCATCGTAAGATCCCGGTCTACATCCTCTACATCAGGTAAGGTTGTTGAACCACGATCTGTATTTGTCACATCAACAGGTGAATTTCCTTCCGGATTATTAAAATCCAGATAGCGTTCCAGGATGCCCCCTTCTCTATTTAGGTAGTAGGTATAATTATCCAGGGCCGGATCTTCCGCGGGTCCAATATAACCCTGTGTCGATTCATCTGCATCTGTTATTCCGTCATATCCGATGTCCTGTAAATTCCGGTTGGCCTGGTCTGCATCAAAGGCGTAAACCAGGGATTGGGTCGCCGGAACTTTCCCCCATACTGTATTCGTTGTGAGATCATTGCTATCTACACCGGGTAGTCCATTTTCGTATTGTTTTCTTCCATCTTCAAGGATATCTTCCGAAATATTTCCAAGGTTTAGGACCAGTTCACCTGAACCAGTTGCCATTCCATCCACATATGGATCCAGCACCCAGAATTGCACAAATTCTACATTAGATTGCTCAAAATTGGTACTGCTCAGCGAACGCATCATTCCCGCCCATTTCTGATCTGGCAGCAAACTCTGAAAATTGTCATTGGCGTTATACGGACCTCGTGCATTGGGATAGTATGCAAGGTCTAGTGTGTTTTGTACCGTGGTTTGTCCCTGGGCAATATCAACCTGTGGAAATACCTCATCAATAAATATCCTTCGGGTTTCATTCGTAGAGATATCATTATCGCTGATGGACGCCGGACGCTGGTTGGTATAAAAGATCGGATCGATCGTATACCACGCCATTTTTGCCCTTTCGAAACCTGTTTCGAAATCATTCTCGCCATCTACTTTAAATTCTTCAGGAACCGAGGCCAGAGACCATCCAAGGGAAGATCGAATATCGATCAGCGCTTGCGCTCCTTCAAAGTCATCCAGATACGTCGTTGTTTCCCCACGAAAGTCGGCATTCTTTGGAGAATTGGGTTTTAAGAAAGCTACTTCCCCACGTACTGAAAGATTAGAAGGCACATCGGTGTCTATGTTCGGGAGTTTATTTGCTAAACGGGTTAGGAAAGGTACTTCTGTGGAGAAGTTCCCATTGAAACCGAATATTGTATTGTTGACCGGTTCAATCCCGAAATTGGATTTCTGGGTAAGCGGCCGTTCATTCAAGTTTAAAAGGGTTGCCCCTAAGACAAAATTCTCGTTAACCTGGTGTTCTACATTGATCCCTGTAAAGCGCCGGGTTTGTTGTCCGAATACGGCATTGTTTTCAACAGAAATATTGATGGGCACATTAGATGCTTCTAAACTTGGATCCAGTATCTGGACCGTACCCGCCTGGTAGTTCACCGTATAGTCAATTCCTTCCTGAAGTGTTCTTCCACCTGCGGTCACACGCACAGATCCTCTGGGTACGTTAAATGCTCCGATCGGGATGCCGTTTGTACCTTCGGATTTATATCTTCCTTTTAGGCGGAATCTATTCTTTTCTGCTGCTTCCAGAGAGGCCGCTTTGGTCTGGGCATAGAGGTCCCTGAATACAAATTTCTGTTGATTCTCATTATAGCCCTGGTCATCTTCTACATCATAGGTACCCCCGCCTAATTCATCGAACAAGTATTCTCCAAAAGGTTCCACTGTTGTAAAGATGATCTGGCCATTACGAGTATTCACAGTAATGCCGGGAATAAAATCAAAGAAACCATCCCCGCCGGGTTGAATATCATTATAGACATTTAATTTGTCCAGACTAAATACGTCTAAAAGGATCCGATCCTGGAAACCATCCGGCCATCCGCTTCCGGGTCCTTCTACGACCGGAGTAATATAATTCCGTGGTGTGGGATCTGAATAGAGAATATTAAGCTTAAAATCTTCCTGGCTTAATTGAAATGCGCCGGTGGCATATATATTTTTCATCATAATATCCCAAATAGGATCTTCTACATTGGTGATATTACTTTTCAAGAGTTTTACAACCAGGGTGTTGTTATTCACTTCCAATTGATCGATGCCCGGGGTAACCGTAGTTGCATCCAGACCCCCATTAGCAAATTCACCTACCTGGAATACTTCACCATTAAAGGTATATTGGAAGGCCACACCCAATACCTCGTCATTACTGAGACGTTGGTTCAGAGATATATAGCCTAATTGGGAGTTGAAATCGAAGTCCCTTCCCACTTCCAGTTTACGGGCATTTTCAAGTATGGCATAGTCGAAGCCCTGATTAATGGAATAACCTGTACTGATAGTAAACCCGTCATCGACAGTGGCAATATCCCTGATATCATCATTCAGGATCCCCCCTCCTGTCGTAATTAAGGCCGGGTCATAATCATTGGCCCCATTGGTGGGCAGGTCGGGATTCGTCCCGGTTATATTAAAAAATCCGGCGGGTTCGCCATTAAGTCTCCCGATCCTGGTTTTATCTTTTTCAGTCTCACCTAGATCCTGAATGGCTACAATGTTTCGAACATTAAAGGTCTGTTGATTCCTGTTGGTCACCCAAACTTCTAATCTTGTGATCTGTACCTGACTGCTGATGTAAGGGTAAAATTCAAGTGCATCGTCATATTGTTCCCTAAAATACTGGGCCAGGAAGAAGTGCCTGTCTTCATCATAATCTAAAGCCGTAAGTTCAAACTCATTGATCGTCCCTCCCCCCTGAGCTACTACGGTATTATTTTGAGAACGTTGTTCAGACAGGACAGCTGTAACTGTTGTTTTCCCGAATTGTAACTGGGTCTTTATACCAAATAAACTCTGAGCGCCGGTTATCAGTGAGCTGTTTAGCGGCATATTCACATTACCTACTTCTATTTTCCGGATTATATCGTCTTCTGTAGGTGTGTAATCCAGTTTGACCAGGTTTTGAAAGTCAAATGTGGCTTCGGTATCGTAGTTGGCAGTTACCTGGAGGCGTTCTCCAATTTTACCCAGCATGCTCAGGCTAATGCGCTGGTCAAAATCAAAGGACAGGTTTGTTCTGTTACGTGGCGAAAGGGCAGGGTTGTCATTCCTTTGCCAGATAACACCCAGGTCCATCGCTACAGAACCCTGTGGGATCACTTCAATGGTATTTCCTCCGAATACCGACTCAAAGAAGTCGTTATTCACATAAAAATTGGGTAATAAATTCCGTCGGGCTTCTTCAGATCCTTCCTTTTTCCCGGAAAAAGCATCGATCTTATCTTTGAAATAAGCTTTCATACCCTCTTTGCGAACCAATTCCAGATATTCCTCCGGAGAAAGCATAATAGGGTAAGAAACATCAAAATCGCCTACTTTTTCAGTATAGATATAACGATCCATGACCGGATCGTACGTGTATTTGGAAGTTATACTCGCCGGATTCTCAAGCTCTATCTTTCCTAATGCAAACCCTGTTTGTACCGAATCTGTTTCTTGTTCAGTGTTTTCCTGACCTATTGCCAACTGGGCGATTAGGAGAAAAATTAGGGTTAGGGAAAAAAGCTTTAAAGAATAGAAATTAAGTATTGATTTAGCCCCTGTTTTCAATCGTATTACAAATTTTTAAGTGCTGCTTTGATTATTTCCTCAACACTTACTGAAGGATCTTGCGTCAAAACCTTATCAACTGCCCGTTCTGCCTGCTTTCTGACGAAGCCAAGAACCTCTAAAGCAGATAACGCTTCTTCTCTATTTGTATTGTCCGATTTTTCTGAAACTTCATCAATATCGTAGATTTTTAAAATCTTGTCTTTCAGGTCCAAAATAACCCGCTGAGCGGTTTTAGCGCCAATTCCTTTAACGGCCTGTATGGCTAGTACATCTGAGCCGGCTATGGCATTTCGGATCTGTTCCGGTGTCATTGAAGATAACATGGTCCTTGCCGTGCTGGTTCCCACCCCCGAAACGGAAATGAGCAAACGAAAGATCTCACGCTCCGATTTCTCCTTGAACCCATACAAAATATGGGCATCTTCCCGTACCTGTAAATGGGTATAGAGGTGTATCTGTTCATTGTCTGGCAAAAGAGCAAAGGTGTGTAGGGATATATTGACAAAATAGCCAACGCCATTACAGTCGATCACGACGTGCGTAGGGTATTTTTCAACGAGGCGTCCTTGGAGGTGGTGGATCATGATCTGGTTTGAATACAAAAGTATATGTATTCGGCTTAATACGGATGCAAACTTGATCGATAATGGTTAAGTGAGAGAGTTTCTTCCTTCAAAAAGTTTATTCGAGCTCTACATGTTTAGGCTCAGCAGTTACCCTTAGTCGCATCGCCAAAACTGCCGCAATAATAAAGAAGACGCCTCCGAAGATAATCGCGTTTTCAGCATTATTTCCGAGCCAGTTCTTTATGATATAACCAAAGGAAATCGTTTGTATCAACATGGGGATCACGATCATCATATTTACGATACCCATATAGACCCCTCTTCTTTCCTCCGGTATAACTTTAGATACCATGGCATAGGGGATACCCATCATGGCTGCCCATCCGATCCCAAACAGTATCATGGGTAATAACAACACATACTGATTTTGGATGTAAGGCATGCTAAGCATAGCCACACCTGTTAAGACGAGGCTGACTATATATACGATCTTGGAACTGTATTTACGGGCGAAAGGCACTAATGCCAAAGCCACGAGCATGGTGACAAAGTTGTAGGTCCCATTCATCAAGCCGGTTTGGGCCAGGGCCTGTTCGGATAACAACTGAATGTTTTCCGCAAATGCCATATCATTCGTACCGATCTCAGCACCGGCATTGCAGGCCGCCATAATAGAATCGAATCGTTCAGTATCAGAATTGCTTATTCCAAAAAGGCTCGATCTGAGCATGGGGGTAATAAACTGCCAATAACAGAACAAGGCGTACCACTGGAACAAATAAACTGCCGACAAATTCCACATGAGTTTCGGCATTGTCCCGATGGCGTGATAGATCTCTACCAGCGGTTCAAAGGTTCTTTTCAGATATGTTCCTTCGCTTTTACGTTTTTTAATATAAGCCAGTTCTTCATCGGATGGAGGTATTTCAGGCGTTTTCCACACAGACCATAGGATAGTTGTCACAGATGCAATTGCTCCAAGGAAGAAGGAATAGTAAACCCATCTGGGAATTGCCGTGACCGCTTCTGCGCCAGTGCTGCATAGTCCTCCATCTGCTATTGGGACACTGAACCAGTCCTGAAACAAGAACAAGGAGAAATTGGCCAACGTGATCCCGGCCCCAACAAATAAACTCTGCATCTGGAAACCAAAGGTGAGTTGGTTATCCGGTAATTTATCGCCAATAAAAGCCCTGTAGGGTTCCATGGCCGTGTTATTAGCCGCGTCTAAAATCCAAAGTAGACCCACTGCGAACCACAAATGCGGACTGAATGGAAATGCGAAGAGGCACAAACTAGCTACAATAGCGCCTATCAGGAAAAAGGGTTTTCTTCTACCCCATTTAGGAGACCAGGTCTTGTCAGATATAGCTCCGATGAGCGGTTGAATCAAAAGACCGGTAACCGGACCTGCAAGATTTAATAGAGGTAATTCCTCGTGGTGGGCCCCGAGGAAAGAGAATATCGGGTTAATGGCGGTTTGCTGCAAGCCAAAACTGAACTGGATCCCGAAGAATCCCACATTCATATTCCAGATCTGCCAAAAACTAAGTTCGGGTTTTCTGATTTTCATTCCTGGTCTAGCAGTTTGTAGTTGGTTACTTCTCCTATGTTGGAGTTTACGGGGGTAAGATAGTGTTTTTGGCTAATGACCAAAAATATCTGATCAGTCCTTATTCTTCAAATAAGCGATGTTACGCTTTAAGCCAGTGAATTTAGTTCGCTTGACAGCCGATTTTCTAAAGATATCGGCAAATACATCTTCGGTTAGTTCCTCCCAATCTTTCCTGGAATTAGTAAGCAATTCAGGCTTGGGATCAAAGAGCGGCTCTTTATGAGATTTGGAAAATCGGTTCCAGGGGCAAACGTCCTGGCAGACATCACAGCCGAACATCCAATTATCGAATTGATCCTCATATCCGGAGGGAATCTCATTTTTCAGTTCAATGGTGAAGTAGGATATGCATTTGCTTCCATCCACAACATAGGGTTGCACAATAGCCTGGGTGGGACAAGCATCGATGCAAGCAGTGCAACTACCGCAATGATCGGTTACCGGGTTATCATATTCCAGCTCCAGGTCTACTATGAGTTCGGCGATGAAGTAAAAGGACCCTACATCCTTCGTCAGGAGATTGGTATGTTTCCCCATCCATCCTAAACCGCTTCGGGCGGCCCATGCCTTATCCAGTACAGGGGCAGAATCCACAAAAGCCCGGCCATTCACTTCCCCGATTTCAGATCGAATAAAATGTAATAATTCTTTTAGTTTGTCCTTGATCACAAAATGATAATCAGTGCCATAGGCATACTTGGAGATCTTATAGCTCTGATCATTTTGCTTTTTTTCTGGATAGTAATTCAGGAGGAGTGATATCACCGACCTGGCTCCATCTACAAGCAAACGCGGGTCGAGGCGTTTATCAAAATGGTTTTCCATGTATTGCATCTCCCCGTGCATATTTTGTTGCAACCATCGTTCTAATCTCGGCGCTTCTTCTTCGAGGAATTCGGCTTTAGAGATACCGCAGGAAAGAAAGCCGAGGCGTGCAGCTTCGGATTTGATTTGCTTCGTATGATCTCTTCTATTTTGCATGGCTCAACTCGATGAAAATACGACTAATTATAAAACACCTAGGGACAAAAAAACCGGGGAATATTCCCCGGTTTTCCTTTATTTGCTAACAAAAGTCGAAGTTTTCATTCAACAGGAGGAGGAATTACAGGAGGAAATACTGCAGCAGCAATATCCGCACACTCACCAACTACATTAGGATATTCCGTGAATGGACCATATTGTAATGGATCATCACAACCACCTTCATACGAATTAATTTGTTCATTGACTATGCCCGGCACTACGGGGCCATGGGTTCTTAAAACCAAATGAACTTCAGCCGCAAACGTATTTCCAGCTTGTAATCCGCCATATGTGCCTAGTTCAAAAAAATCCTCATTTATTGATTCGGAGGCGTCATCTACGTTCAAATGTGCTGAGATATTGGCCTTCCCATTATTACTCACAACGTGTCCGCCAGCATACATTACTTCTACCTCTACATCATCAGCAGATGCAAAATCGGTATCAAGGCATGCTCCTGACTCTTCGCATTCTCCAGGTTTGTTCCAGATAACCCACCATAGGGTGTAAGCACCCGGGTATAAATTTTCAGCTTTAAAATTCGCTGTAATGCCATTTTTGTTTCGGTGTAAAGTAGAACTACCAGTAATACCAAAAGGACTTCCTATTTGTGCTGGCTGTTTGGAAGTAGTTTTAGCTTCCGCTACAATGAGATCATCAGGCGTCTCAAGGTCTGTTGTTCCTGGATCGCATGAAAATGCAAACACGAACAGCATAAATAAACAAACTTTAAAAAGTCGTTTCATAATAAATAATTTAAAGATTAGATGTAAGAAACAAGAGTCTGGTCTTGCCTCGGTCATCCTATCTGGAGAGGGGCGATAGGTTCAGTTTCAAGGGAAACCTTTTTGTGGTAGGTGGATGGTTATCTTATATTATATGGAGGAAGTATTATTAAAAAAACTAGTCTAGGAAAATTGTAACATTCTTAAAAGAAAAGGAAGGCGATTGAGGGTGATCACCTTCCTGAATGATCTTATGGTCGTGCCTCTAAGATCAGATTAAAGGGGGTTTCGGTTGCACGGCGGAATCGCTTGAACCCGCCCTGAATAGCCACATCACGCAGTCTTTTTTCTCCAGCCTGGGCGCCCAGGGCCAGGCCTACATACTGACTTAATGAGCTTGGCACACAAAGTAAAGTAGAGAAGGAATAGAATGCCCTGCCAACTGGATTCAAGTTCTCGGCCAGGGTGTCATTGGCAAAAGGTTCTACCATCAAACAGGTTCCATCTGGTTTCAAAGCCTGTACCACATGCTTGCATGCCCCTACGGGATCGCCCATATCATGGAGGCAGTCAAAGAAGGCAACAAGGTCATACTCTTCACCCGGAAAGTCCTGGGCAGCTCCCACTTCAAAAGAAATGTTTTTCAGGCCTGATTTTTTAGCTTCTGCTGCAGCATGATCCACAGATCCTTTGTGAAAGTCATAGCCTATAAATGTAGAATTTGGAAAGGCTTCTGCCATGATCATCGTAGAAGCTCCATGTCCGCATCCGACATCAGCTACTTTGGCGCCCCGTTTCAGTTTTTCAACCACGCCATCGAGGGATGGTAGCCAATTTTGTACAAGATTCGTACTGTAGGAGGGTCGGAAGAATTTTTCTGTGCCGCAGAAAAGACAGCTATGGTGATCGCCCCATGCAACTCCTTCTCCGGATTTGAATGCTTTCTCCATTATTTCTTCATCGTGGTACATGGACGAAATGGCATAGTACGCTCCCGTCATCAATACAGGACTATTAGGGTTGCTGAAGACCATAGACTGTTCCGGCGACAAACTGTACAGCTCGGTTTCCGGTTCGTAAGTGATGTAGCCCGATGCCGCCATTGCAGCTAACCATTCGCGCATATACCGTTCTCCGGTGCCTGTGGCATCTGCCAGGGCTTTGGACCCGGCTGGACCGTAGTCGTCAAGGGCTTTGTAAAGTCCGAGTCGGTCACCAATTAATATTAATGGACCCACAGCTGCTGCGCCCATTTCTGTGACCATTTTTACCAAAAATTCGTGAAGTTTTTCCTCATTGACCTGAGGAGCTTTTTGTTCATTCACTTCCATGATTTGCTATTTAATAAGATTATACAATTCAAAACAAATCATCTATCTGTAGCCTGTACAGGAGGAACTGTCAAATGGAGGAACAATTAGTTGGAGGAATGGAGGAATGTAATGCTTAGAAAGATGGATGAGGGAAATTCTCTATCAAGGTACGAAATTACAGTGTGCCCAAAAGTTAAATTTTAGGCTTTAGGCGGTAAAAACCACTCAATATGCCCGCAATTCGTACAGATATAACAATTGGCATTTCTGTTGGCCCAGTCCACATCTAATAAACTGAACAAACGCGTATTCAATAAGGTGCGCCTTTGGTAAAATTCGTCATGCTGACAATGTCCGCAACGAAGTGGAATTCCTTTTACTTCTATTTTGATGCGCTCTTGTCTTTTAGATCGTCCCATATGATAGTTTATTAGAACAATCCGGGTTGGTCGCTACCTTTTACTCTACCTAAATGTTTGTAGGCTCTTTCCGTGGCTTCACGGCCACGGGGAGTGCGCATAAGGAATCCCTGTTGGATAAGGAAGGGTTCGTATACTTCTTCAAGGGTTTCGGCATTTTCAGATACAGCTGTTGACAGGGTATTTATACCCACGGGGCCTCCTTTAAATTTGTCGATCAGGGTTGTCAGGATCTTATTGTCCATTTCATCCAGACCATGTGTATCTACGTGCAATGCTGTAAGGCCGTACCTTGATATTTCCAGATCTATATTGCCGTCCCCTTTTATTTGCGCAAAATCCCGTACTCTTCTCAGCAGTGCATTAGAAATCCTTGGAGTGCCCCTGCTGCGGCCGGCAATTTCAATCGCGGCATCCTGCGTTATGTGAATTTTTAAAATGTCTGCACTGCGTTCCACGATAGTCGATAATAATTCGGTGTCGTAGTATTCAAGTCTGCTCGCTATGCCAAAACGGGCTCGCATCGGTGCGGTGAGCAGTCCTGAGCGCGTAGTGGCCCCAATTAGGGTAAAGGGTTGCAAATTGATCTGTACAGAGCGTGCATTAGGCCCTGTCTCCAGCATTATGTCGATCTTGTAATCTTCCATGGCCGAGTAGAGATATTCTTCAACGACCGGACTCAGTCTGTGGATCTCATCGATAAACAAGACATCCCGCTCTTCCAGGTTGGTCAGCAAGCCTGCAAGATCACCAGGTTTATCAAGCACCGGACCTGAAGTAACTTTAATACCTACACCCAATTCATGAGCCAGGATATGTGCCAGCGTTGTTTTTCCCAATCCGGGTGGACCGTGGAACAACGTATGATCTAAGGCTTCGTTCCTCAAATTGGCAGCCTGAACAAACACTTTCAGGTTATCCAGCACCTGGACTTGTCCGGTAAAATCTTCGAAAGAAATAGGTCGCAGAGCCCTTTCGATTTCCAGCTCTTCCTGAGAAAAGTTGTCAGATGTAGGATCCAGGTGTTCATTCATGATATCAAAGATACTAAATACAATATCCTTATCATCCAGAAAGCAGATCTGGAGACCACACTGAAATCCTGTAATTACTTTATGATTTTTATCAGCTTAATTAATGGAAATTATGTGCTATTTTGTACAGAATCTACAAGGGTATAATATCTTTGTAGGGTGTTTAATTTGGACAAAAAATAATAACATGGCAACATCTTTCAACCTAAATCGATACGGCATAGAAACCGAAACCATTTACCGAAACAGCAGCGTTCCGGTTTTATATGAGTTGGCGTTAGAACTAGAGAAGGGAACAGCGATCTCTGATGTGGGAGCATTAATGACATACTCCGGTGAAAAAACAGGACGTAGTCCGAAGGACAAGCGAATTGTCCGTCATCCGGATTCCGAGAACAATATTGACTGGGGCGATATAAATATGGGTCTTGACGAGCACACTTTCATGGTAAACCACGAAAGGGCTATTGACTACCTGAATACCTGTGATCAATTATTCGTTGTTGATGGTTTTGCAGGATGGGACCCCAAATACCGATTAAAGACACGTATCATTTGTACACGTGCTTATCATGCCTTGTTCATGCAGAATATGCTGATCATGCCAACGGAAGAAGAATTGGAAAACTATGGAGATCCTGATTATGTGGTATTCAACGCAGGTAGATTCCCTGCCAATAGATATACCTCTGAAATGACTTCCAAGACCAGTGTAGATC
>JAHHLF010000222.1 GCA_018679315.1 Bacteroidia bacterium
GGTCAGGGACATGGTATCAAGGGGCTGGATAATACAATCACCTTCTACCAAACATGGTTTGATTTTCTGGAAAAAGTGACCAAAGAAGTTAATTAATTGAGATCTCACTAAAAATATGAAAACTCAAAAATACAGCTGGAAAACATACTTGTTTAGTTCATTCTTTATTCTGGGAATCGTATGTTCTACTGAGTCGCTAACGGCTACTACAGAGGAAGAAAATACGGAAAGAAAGAAGGTGGAGATGGTAACTACTCATGGCAGCCTGGTCATGGAATTTTATAATGAGACGCCACTGCATCGTGACAACTTTCTGAAGCTGGTGAAAGAAGGTGCCTATGACGGTCTGCTCTTTCACCGGGTCATAGACAACTTTGTCATACAGGCTGGAGATCCTGACAGCAAAGAGGCTAAGGCAGATGCTGCCCTGGGAAATGGGGATGTAGGCTATACTGTTGATGCTGAATTCCGATCTGATATTTTCCACAAAAGGGGCACTATTGGCGCCGCAAGAGATGGAAATCCGGAGCGCGCCTCAAGTGGTATCCAGTTCTATGTAGTGCAGAGAGGCGTACAAAGCGACAGCCTTCTGGAAGTAGCCGAAAAGCGGATCAATACCATGCTGGCCAGGCATTTTGCTTATAAAGATCCCGCCTACAGTGAGCTTATCGCATCTATGGAAAAGGCACAGGAGGCTGAGAACATGAAGAAGTACCGAAAGTTCAATGATCAGCTGGATACTATCGCAAAAACGTATACCAGTTATGAAAAGTATACCATCCCCGAAGCTCATAGGGCAGTCTATAAAACTCAAGGGGGCATTCCACACCTCGATCAGAACTATACTATTTTTGGGGAAGTCGTGCAGGGCATGGACGTGGTTGATACTATCGCTAAAGTAAAAACCAATGATCGGGATAGGCCTGTAGACGATGTACGGATCATCTCGGCCCGGATTATAGACTAAAATAGACCGATTTTTTTCCCTCTCTATTCAATAAGCTGATATTCATCATAGAATGAAAGAATATCTGTATGGATATTTGTAAAGTTGGAACATAAAACCTGATTATTATGGAAACTTTAGAAAATGTTCACTTTGTTGACAAAGTTGTAAATGCATTGAGAACTGCAGCTATTGAATTGGAGGAACTTCAGGTTCAAGCTGCTTTGGGTAAAGCTGAGGCATCAGACAAATATGAAGATATCAAGAAGAGATTCAATTTGTTCATTCATGAGAGCAAGTACAAATATGAAACAGGCAAGGAAAAAATTGAAGATCTCCAAACCCAGTTTGATGAGCTCCGTGTACAGCTAGCCTTAGGTAAGGCTGAAACTATTGAGGCTTTTATAGAACAGAAAAAGCAATTACTGGCAACGATCCATGAGATCGAGGTTAAGATCAAGACTAATGAAAAGCTGAATCGTGCTTATGCCTTTATGCTTATTGAAATTGAAAAGTTTAAGGCACAACTTGAACTTTTGGAACAGCGATTTGACAAGGGTAAAGGAGGCGCTACAGCTTCCTTTGAGAAAGGGAAAGAGGAATTCAATGAATTCATTGAAAGGATGAAGACAAAGTATTCCAATAAAACGGAAGCTACCCGATGGGAACATTTCCAGGGAGAGATCTCCGAAGCCTTTTCTCATTTCAGACATGCTTTTTCGAAACCTTAATGCCTGAATACAAGCAATAAAACACAGTCGGATTGACTGTGTTTTTTTTTGAATATTAATTGTTAAAAAGACCTGATTAGTACTTCAGCTCATTCAAATATTGTCATAATCCCCCTTCCAGATATTTCTCAGCATACCATACCCCAGGATAGCCGTAATTATCAAGCACAGCAATCCGAAAACCGAAATACCATTCCACAAGGGTTTCACATTGGAAATGATAAATAATGATGCCCCTATGATCAAGGCAACCATAATAAAAGCCGTCACGAGTTGTTTGGTTACACGCTGTATGGTATGAACCATAGGGTCTATCCCTTTATGTGTCAGATCAACTTTAACCTCTCCACTGTTGATCTTACGGATGGCATTTTTCAGATCTCTGGGGAACTCTTCCATATAATTCCCTAATTCGTAAATGGAATTGATCGCTTTCTCACCCATTTTCAGCGGACTGAAACTTTTCGTCACAGCGCTTATCAAATACGGGCGGGCGATAGCAAACTGATCGAGTTCACCATCCAACTTCTTTAGTACGCCTTCAAGCGTAACCAACGACCTGGCAAAAAGGAAAAAATAGGTCGGTACTTTCAGGCCATGATCGATAATGATATCCTTAAGTTCAAGTAAAATAGTACTCATTTCATTCTTATGAAATGACCGTATATAATGCTTTTCAACAAACTCATTAATGTCGAATTCCAGTTGACGGATATCCTCAATGGGAGAATCATTCGAGAGAGATTGAAGTGCTTTTATGATCTTATGGACATCCCTCTTGGTAATGGCAAGGAACAATTTGCCAAAGATCTCAATATCCCTGGGTAAAATACTGCCCATCATTCCAAAATCAAGGTAGCAAATATGACGGTTCGGCACCACCAATAGATTACCAGGGTGCGGATCGGCATGGAAGAATCCGTATTCGAATATTTGTTTAAAGTAGCTGATAGTCAGCCTTCTGGCTAGCACTTTCGTATCAAAACCATTTGTCTCAAGTTTCTTGATCCGGTCTATTTTAATACCCTTCATGAATTCCAGCGCAAGTATTTTGGTAGTAGTATACTCCTGGTAGACTTTGGGCGCAAGAGCAAATTGATCATGGCCGTCATCCGCCATGATATTGTTGTAAAAGCGTTGAACATTGATAGATTCATTTATAAAATCCAGTTCCTGCATTATAGACTCCTCAAAATTCTGCACGAGTCCTTTGAGGTCAAAACTTTTTAACGAAGGCATACGTCGCTCGAAGGTTTGAGCAAGTTTGTACATGACCTTGATGTCTTCAACAATAATATCTTTAATCTCCGGTCTCTGGACTTTCAAGGCTACACGTTTCCCACTGTGTAATGTTACCTTGTGCACTTGTGCCATAGAAGCTGAGGCGAAAGGAACAGGATCAAACCAGGCAAATAAATTATCTACCGTATCCTTTAATTCCTCTTCCACTACCTCCCTGGCAATTTCTTCTGGCAATGGGGGTACATGGTCCTGAAGTTTTTCTAGTTCCAGTGTGAGTTCCAGGGGTACCAAATCGGGACGATTGCTCAATATTTGTCCGAATTTGATAAAAGTGGGTCCCAGATCTTCACAAACCATGCGCATTCGTTCCCATTTCGAATATTCCAATGCGTGACTGCGCGAAGCTTTAGGGATAAAACGCTGATAAAATGTGAAGCGTTTATTTTGTTCAATATACCGCACCAGGTCATCAAACCCGTACTTTACAAGTACTTTTAAGATCTGGTTGTATCGGGTGACCGATTTGTATCTGCGTTCTATATTTAAGGTAAAAGCCATTTTACGTTTTCTTGATATCGAGCTTATTTAGACGTGCTTCCAGCAGGGCAATGGCCATGTCAGCATTCTCTACCTTTTCCGCGAGGGCCTTAATATCATCTAAATGGGCTACATTGATCTTCTTATAGAATTTGATCACTAATTCTTCTATTTTTTCTTCAAATTCTTCCTTTAACTGACTAGTCTTATATATGATCTTGTCAATCAGTTCCAGGGGTTGCCCATCGTCGTCCAATATGGTTTCAGAAGCTACTTTATTGATATTATCTTTTCCTTTTTCGGACATTTCGTTAATCCTCTCTAATACTTGGGCATCCTTAGCCAGATGGTAAATGCTGGAGGACAACATGACTAATTCTAATAAAGTCTTGGTCTTCATAACTTGAATATTTGAATATTTACCTGAAACAAAAGGTTAAGTTATAGTCTATTGCAATCATTTACTATGACTAAAATCAGTTTTAGCTGAATCTCAAATATTCCAAAAATCAGGCCTGTAGGCCATACAACTTATCTCTAAAATCGATGAGGACTCATTCGTGCTTCTACCTCTTTTTTATTCTCTCTTTTTCTGTATAATACTTTGAATTTGTAACTTGGATGGGGTATCGTATGTTGACGTAAACCTGACCAATCTTGACCTATGTTTCGCTTCTTTCGTAAAATCAGAAAACAGTTCCTGGAAGACAACCGGTTTGGACGGTACATGCTCTATGCCATCGGGGAGATCATATTACTGCTGGTTGGGATATTGTTAGCGTTGCAGATTAATAATTGGAATAACAATCGAGCAAGTGATCAGCTCTTTGAAAAAAATATAGAGCAAGTATACAACTCATTACAAGCCGATCAATTTTTACTCGTTGCTGCCCGATCATATGTCATTTTACAATATGACAAAATGATAAGCATCCTGAAAAACCCCGATACACTTTCCCCTAGAATCTTAGCTGCAACCTTATTTTATCTTGATAATATTAATCAGCAATACGGATCAGAAACGCAGTTCCTCGTAGACAATATCAATTTCGATCCGCAAAATGACAAACAGAAGAATCTGATAAGACAGATCTCAAACTACACGGGTGTGAATAGTCCATTGTCTGTAATGCGAGGTGATTATTATATGAACAAAAACTATTTGTATTCCTTGCTGGAGGCAGAAAATATTCCAGTTGCCCCAGTACCGCTTTGGTTTCAATTCACGGAGGATGATCCGGATCCTGAATTCTTTACCTCCCAACAACTTCAGGCGGTACAGAAATTAGTCCGCCAGGACAATTTTAAGGCTGCCCTTCGATCATTGGCGACTACCAAGGTCAATATAATAGGAACCTTAAGTGTTGGCATAGAAGATGGGAAATCGATACTTGCTCTTATCCGAAAGAACTATCCCTCTGTAAGACTTATTTATGATGATATTGGCATCATTGGTGACGCTTTGCCCACCGGTTGGGAACGATCGGTGCCAATGACCCTAAAGGATTCTGAAGCCAATATTTGGGAATTGCAAGTTGAATTAGATGATGGATATGTTAAATTTCGTAATCGTGACAGTTGGAATCAAAACTGGGGTGGGGTTGATTTTCCTGATGGCGCTCCGGTTTTTTCTGGACCCAATATTCCAGTGAAATCGGGCACATATAAAGTATGGATCAATTTGAGCGAATACCGATATTCTTTTGAAAAATTAGAATGAAAAAACATCTAAGACTACCTTGTGCGACATCCTGGTCATCCTGGTCATCTTTGCCTTGTTTTATTTTCTAAAACTTCGTATTCCTGCCCCTTCTTCCGATATCGAATTTGCCCCCCGCTGAGACTGTCGCTTTAGAATAGCCTCTCTGACTCTTGATTTTTTGGAAGAAGGTAAAACGTATACTGCTACTGTAAATAAGGACGAGGCAGACGCGCATTGGGATGAGAATCCGCAAGCCTATGAGATCGAAGAAATGGAGCTTACCAGTACTTCGGATCTTAAGGTGAAATTAGCCCCTGGTGGTGGATTTGCAATTAGTCTGATGGCAGTAAAATAAAGAAGGCATACACTCCCATGTTCATGGAATTGCAACGTAAAAAGTTGGAGTTTTTGTATCTTAGATGACATTCCTCATTTTGAATTATTCAAATTTGGCTATTTAACTAGTTGTTATGCAGTTACTTACAAAAAGATTGCTTTATTGGTTCCTTGGAGTAGCTTTACTGCTTCTGATCCCATTAATAACCATGCAATATACTTCCGAAGTGAATTGGGATTTCACGGATTTTGCCGTCATGGGAGCTGTTCTTTTCGGCATTGGCTTGGCTTATGAGCTCATCGCAAGAAGATCGCAAAAAACCACTTATCGTGTAGCCTTTGGAATAGGCCTGCTCGGTGCCTTCCTCCTTTTTTGGGTAAACGGTGCCGTTGGCTTGATCGGGAATGAAGCACAAACTGCGAACTTGTTGTACGGGGCAGTATTCATTGTGGGCCTGGCGGGTTCCATATTATCTCGTTTTAAGGCGCGTGGCATGTATTATACCTTGATAGTAGCGGCAATTGTCCAGATGTTAGTTCCGGTCACAGCCTTTTTTATCTGGCCTCCACCTGTTACTTCCTGGTCGCCAAGTGTTTTGGGCGTCTTTGTTCTGAGCGGATTTTTTGCGTTGATATTCCTCCTTTCAGGTTTGCTATTTAAAAAGGCTTCGACCAGGGAATAGAAAGAAAGGAAAATAACCAGTGGTTTATCTTTCAGTGTTCATAATTATCAGGCAGTTATCTATATATTCTACGTTCCTTCCGCAGGCTACATCAATTGTTAAACGGTCAAAAATTCCCTATATTTAATTAAGTCATTCCCCCTGAATGATTGAAATTCTCCCACAAATCGTCATGTAGTCCAGATCATTGAAGCTGTATGGTCAGTGGATCGATTGAATATGATCCTGAAGGTAAAGGCATAATGGATCTATTAGTTTCGCTCCATCTTACTCATTGTACATCACCACGACAGCATCTGGATTGTCTTTTGTCTTATTTTTAAGGTAAACAGTAAGTAATTGTAATACGATACCCTTGGACCAAACCCGGGATTTATAAATATAATTGGCAAACATCATGGAAAGAACCATTAAAAACTTAGCATTAAAAGGCGGAGGCGTAAAAGGGATTGCCTATGTAGGTGCCCTTGAGGAATTACATAAGTTAGGTCATTACGAATCCATAAAAAGGGTTTCAGGCACCTCGGCTGGTGCATTGGTGGCTTTGTTGATCGCACTAAAATTATCCCCGGGAAAAATTAAGGAGCTCATGAAAGAGCTCGATTTTCGAAGATTTAAGCAGGGTTGGAGTCCCTTGCGACTTTTCGGTAAATATGGGCTATACAGTGGAAAGGAGATCTTTACTTTTATTTATAAATGTTATCATGCTTCCCCCTTGCGACCGGATAGAAATGCGACTTTTAGGGAATTACAAAAAGCGGGTAGTCGCGATCTTATTGTATTTGCCTCAAATTTGAATGAGAATACCATCAATGAATTCTCCGAATACCATACTCCGGATTGCATCGTGGCCGAAGCTATAAGGGCATCTATGTCCATCCCCTTCTTTTTCGAAAGCTGGAAATTCTCGAATAATATACCTAATGACCATATCTATGTGGATGGGGGGGTGACTTTTAATTATCCATTATCATTTTTTGACCAACGCCGATTCAATGACGATCCCTGGACACCCAATGAAGAGACTCTGGGTCTTTTTCTTGAACAACAAAAGGTCTATGAAATGTTCCAGATCGATCCTTTGGAATCGGAAAAACGACATAAACACAGGCGACGATCAATTGGGCGATATCTTAATAGATTCAGATACTACCAATGGATCACCATATATGTAAAACACCTGTTCAACACCTTGATGAATTCTCAAAACATAGCAGTCTTCGAAGAGAGTTATTTGGTACGCAGAACCGTATTTATAGATGGTCTGGGCATTTCTGCCACAAAATTCGATCTGACAGACAAAGAAAAGGATGATCTCATGACAGCAGGACGAGTCGGAGTTGAACGATATTTTGATTATCTTAAAACTTTAGAAGCAAAAAAGACCAAACTCCAACAAGCATAGCAGCATGAGCCGTCAAAATCCGCTGACCCTAATTACTCCTATAAGACCCGAGAAATTAGATAGACTAAAAAAAATATTGGAGCATATGAAAATAACCCTGGAAAAGGGAGATCATGTGCTTGTTGATTTTAAAAAGGCCGATGAGGTTCACTATCTCAGGTGGGTGATCATCGACGATAAAACATCTCAGTTCTTCGAGGGTACAGACAAACCTCCCAAACTGGTCTATTCCTCAAATTTTGATGGTAGTGTTGAAAATCACTTGAAAAAATTGAGCTCAAATGACCTGGATGCTATTCATGATCCGAACAGTCTGGAATCTGTCGATGAGACAATGAATCTGACAGACCAGATCTATGGTTGTTGTGAAGGGTATCCAACGGATAGAAATCCGACCTCCCGCCTGAATTATTTCAAAAAACATACGGTAAAAGTATCGGCATTTTACAAGGGAAGCCCTAGAAGGACTGTAAAGCAGATCCTTCAGGAGAATGAATTGCGGAAACACATTCGTGATTTATTAGAAAAAAGAGATTGGAATAACATGTCTTCCAGGGAGATGCACGATAAATTGAAAGCAGAGGTGTTTAAAGATTCGCGATTTACTTGGGCTAAGGAAAAATTCAGGATGCCCAGGATCAATTGGTTCAAATTTGTATTGCTGATTATCGTCATTATAATCTTATTACCTATAATTATAATATGGCAGATGATCGTACAATTCGGCTATGAAAACAAAGACAAATACTTTACTACCTATAGAAGCGATATTCCGACGAAAAAAACGGAATTCCTAGAAGAATACGAGGACCTGACCGTCGGGGAAGATCCGGAAACAGGCAAAAAGGATATGGTGATCAATTATCAAAACCAGTTTAGCCAGTTGGTCGATATGAAACCCGGGAAGGTTCGGCTTATTACGTTCAAGGCCATGATGTTATTCGCCCGGGTCATCATTCCTATTAAATATGTGGAAGGTACATTATTGAACATACCTACCATACATTTCGCACGTTGGGTCTTATTTGATGATAATAAGCGCGTTTTGTTCTTCTCGAACTTTGATGGAAGTTGGCAACAATATTTAGGGGATTTTATCGATCAGAGCGGATGGGGGCTATCTGCTATCTTTTCCAATACGACAATCTTTCCCCGTACCAATTGGCTGGGAATTACAGGGATTCTGTCCATGAATAATTTTATGCCCAAGTCTAAAACATTTTTCCCTGGTGGTGCATATGATGAAGAACATTTCCTGGCCTGGAGTCGATCTACGGAACTACCAACGGATATATGGTATTCGGCGTATCCGGACCTTTCTATTAAAAATGTGAATAACAACTCCAGGATCCGTTCCTTGCTCGCTCAAAATCTAAGCGAGAAAAGAGCTGAGAAATTTTTCGAACTAATCTAACAAACCATGTATACCATTGAATTAGAAGATGTCCAGGGCTATGTGCTCCGCGAATATGAAAATATGAAGTTTTCACGCTTCGCTCTGTTAAAGGCATCAGACCCTCATAAAGCCAGGATCTGGATCAACAGCATATGCGGCCAGATCACCAATGCCGAAAAGGTGAAGAAAGATGAGCTTCCCGAAATTGCATTAAATATTGGCTTTGCTAAAGATGGGCTGCTTTCCTTAGGGCTGTCGGAGGCGAACCTGGAATCCTTTTCACCTCCTTTCAAAGAAGGAATGGTAACACCACATAGACAGCGTTTATTAGGTGATATCGACAGTAGTGATCCGGAAAAATGGGAATGGGGCAATCCCGATAAAAATCCGGCTGAGATCATTCTACTCGTATTCGGAAAGGATAAGGAAACCTGCTTGAATTACTACGAGAAATTACAACGGAACTTTGAGGCGCATGGCCTTGTTGCAACTCGCAACCTAGATGGATTGACCCTTAAAGATAACAAAGAACATTTTGGCTTTAGGGACGGTATTGCACAACCTATCGTTAAAGGAAGCGGGAGAACAGGACCGGATTACAATTGTGTAAATCCAGGCGAGTTCATTTTAGGATACGAGAATAATTACTTAGTCTTTCCGGATTCTCCTGCCATATTTAAAGAACAGGGGGATGTTAACATGCTGCCTCCAAGTGGTGCCCGCCCGGGTTTACGGGATCTTGGGAAGAATGGCACCTATATGATCATTCGTCAAATGCAGGAAGATGTGGATGGCTTCTGGACCTTTATGAAGGATCGGACTAAAAAAGAAGACGGAAGTATAGACGAAGATGCCAGTATAAAACTAGCATCCCAGATGTTCGGGAGATGGCCCAGCGGCGCTCCGCTTAGTAAATTTCCCGATAAGGATCCGGGCGGGGCCAGTGATGATAACGATTTCTTGTACTATGATGATGATCGCTCAGGCGCAAAATGCCCGTTTGGTTCCCACCTCAGGCGTATGAATCCAAGGGATAATTTCGAGCACGATAGCCCTGAAAAATCGATCATATTAAGTAATAGACACCGCTTAATGAGAAGGGCTCGACTTTATGGTGATCCAATTATAGGATCGCCAACAAATCACAAACCTGATGGAGATGTAGGTATTTATTTTACCTGCTTTGGTGCCGATATCAGCCGGCAATTTGAGTTCTTGCAATATACCTGGTCTAACTACCCCAAGATCAAACAGCTATATTTCGATCCTGACCCTATCATTGGAGTTGTAGAAAACCCCGAAGTTAAGACTGTGGGATATGGAAATGATAGGCATGAAGAAAAGCAATTGCAACAATTCACCATTCAAGGTGAGCCGTACAATAAGACTGTGAAAGATCTGAAACGCTTTGTAACAATTCGGGGCGGGGCCTATTTCTTTTTCCCCTCTATCACAAGCATACGATATCTGTGTACGATACTCCCTGAAAAAGAAAGTTAATCGCCGTTTTCAATATAATCCTTGGCATGTTCCAGGCTTTCTTCCATGAATTCTTCATACTTGATCAAGCCTAAGATGAACTTGAGTAAGAAGCGCGCCAGGAAATTTTTAGCTGTATAAATATAATTCCACGTAATACGTGTCTGGTCATCCATGGTGTCAAACCATACCTGACTGTACGCCTCATCCGAAAATTTCTTTAGCACATTGGTGAACTTGCTTGCCTTGTATGAATAATTGGCAAACGGATTAAATGTGAGCAATTCTTCATGCACTGATTCACCCCCGTCAAAATATACAATTCGCTGATCGCCACTTTTGTTATACGTCTTACCCAGATT
>JAHHLF010000122.1 GCA_018679315.1 Bacteroidia bacterium
TGACTGGTACGTCTTCTCCGGTTTTACCTTAACTTATACGTTTGGTAGAAAACCGTGTGATGATTGCTTTGAATAAGTAGCGATATGTATACTCTTGATGATATAAAGGACGGGAAATTACCCGACCATTTAGCTGTTATAATGGACGGCAACGGCCGCTGGGCCCGTAAGCGAAACAAATTACGTGTCTTTGGCCATGAAAATGCCATTGAAGCTGTCAGAGATACAGTAGAGTCCTGTGCCAAATTGGGAATCCCATACCTTACCTTGTATGCCTTTTCCACAGAAAATTGGAACCGCCCGAAACTAGAGGTAGATAGTTTGATGAAATTATTAGTTGCCGTTTTAAAGAAGGAATTGGGAACTATGCAAAAAAACGATATTCGCCTTAACGCCATTGGTCGCATAGATACCCTACCAAAAAAGGCGCATGCAGAATTGATGGAAGTAATAGACGCCACAAAAACTAATAAGCGACTTACCTTGACATTAGCACTTTCGTACGGTTCAAGGGAAGAAATTAAGCAGGCTGTTAAGAGTATAGCGACCAAAGTTAAAAATAACATAATTTCACCCGATGATATTGATGATACCGTTATAAATAGTCATCTTTACACGCAAAATTTGCCCAATGTGGACTTGCTGATCCGGACCAGTGGTGAACACAGGATCAGCAATTTTTTACTTTGGCAAATAGCATATGCCGAATTATATTTTACTGATGTACTTTGGCCGGATTTTAGAGCGCATCATTTGGTAGAGGCCTTAATAAATTACCAAAACAGAGAACGTCGATTTGGAAAAACTAGTGAACAACTCAACTAGGGGCAAAAAAAAGAACCCTACTTTATACGTCTTCCTACTCCTCAGCATACTCCTATTAAGTAACCCAGGCTTTGCACAGGATGTGTCTTATCAGAATGGTAAGACTTATATCTTGGCTGGAATAGAAGTTTCCGGTCTGCAGAGTTATAATGAGCAAACGGTTAAAACTTATACAGGTCTTAGAGTAGGCCAGCCGGTGACTATTCCTGGGGATCAGATAAGCGAGATCTTGAAAAAACTATGGGGCCTCGAGCTTTTTAGCGATATAGCCTTTTACATTACCCGAATAGACGGGGAAGAGATTTATCTGGAATTGGCCATTGTAGAGCGCGCCTCCTTGTCTGAAGTCACTATTAACGGTGTGAAAAAGCGTAAGGTTCAGGATATTGTCAATGATACAGACCTGAAAAAAGGGAAAAAGATCACCGAAAGCTTAATTGCGAACACAAAGAACTTTCTCCAGAATAAATATAAGAAGCAGGGCTACCTGAATACGAAAGTTGCTATTGCCACCTCCAAAGACACTTTAGGGACCAATACGGAAAGGATGGTCATCAATGTAGATAAGGGGGATAAGGTTAAGATCAAGAATATCATTTTTGAGGGGAATGAGCAAATAGCTGATGGAAAGCTCAAAAAGGCCCTTAAAAACACCAAGGTTAAGAGGCCGGGAAGGTTTTGGAAAAAATCTAAATACATCAGGGAAGATTTTGAGGAAGATCTGGGAAAACTGATCGATAAATACGCAGAACGCGGATATCGGGACGCCCGGGTGCTATCCGATACGATTGAGCGCATAGATGATAACCGCATCAATGTAAGAATAGCCGTAGAGGAAGGCCGTAAGTATTATTTCGGCGATATCAATTTTGTAGGCAATTCTGTATATACAGACAGGCAATTACAACAAAAACTTGGGATCAGAAATGGATCAACCTACAATGGTGTTTTGCTCCGAGAGCGAATAGCAGACAATTCTAAGCCAGATGCTGATGATCTGACGAACTTGTATCAAAATAACGGCTACCTGTTTTCACAGATAAATCCGGTTGAGGTATCTGCAGTTAATGATACCATCAATTTTGAAATTAGGATCATTGAAGGCAAGGAAACTTTTCTGGATCATGTAGAGGTAGTTGGGAATGATAAGACAAATGACCATGTGATCTTCCGGGAGTTGCGCACACGCCCGGGCCAGCGATACAGCAAAGAAAATATTGTAAGGAGTGTCAGGGAACTGGGGCAATTAGGCTTTTTTGATGCCGAACAGATAAAACCTGATATTTTAAACCCAGACCCTAATGCGGGTACTGTAGATCTTCAATACAGCCTGGTTGAATCAGGATCAAGTCAGATAGAACTTCAGGGTGGCTATGGCGGTGGCGGATTTATTGGAACCCTTGGGCTGTCGTTTAGCAACTTTTCCATACAAAACCTATTTAATGGTGAGGCGTATAAGCCGGTACCTATGGGCGACGGTCAGGTATTCTCACTGCGTTTACAGGCCAGTAGGACATTCAGGGTCTACAGCCTGAATTTCTCAGAGCCGTGGCTTGGAGGAAAGAAACCAGTCCGCTTTAATCTCTCACTATCTCGGACACAACAATTC
>JAHHLF010000123.1 GCA_018679315.1 Bacteroidia bacterium
CTCGGATACCTTGCAAAGAAATTTGTAAAAGTCTGAGCGCCGGATGGCATCGTTCCATTGCTCGTATACAAAGCGTAGTCGTTCTTCATACACGAGACTGTTAATATTAGTATACCGAGTTTCTGAAAAACCACACCAAAGCAATAGATGATCCGCCCTGACCTATCCTTGATTTAGCAGAATTGGAAAACCGATTAATACTTCAACTGACAATATGATATCTCAACTTTTCAGGAGTCTCAGAAAGTTTGGGTATGTTGTCGATATCACAAGTTTTATAACGGTTTCAATACCTGTGGTACATAGCGTATATCACATGTTTTGGTGTTCCATGGGAACCACAACATATTGTGGGTTTTTACTTGACTTTAGCTGCATATTGTGATGTGAATCAATTGAATGGATTGGCAATTTTTGTTTAAAACGAAAATAATGGATAAAGTTGTGAATAAAGAAAAAGAATTGAGAAAAGAGCAAAGAATACCTTTTGAGAGTTATATTTATTATTCCACTGAGCATCAGCTTTACGAGGGGGAAATAAAAAATTACAGCACAACCGGTCTTTTTGTAAAAACCAGTGATAAACATTCTGTAGGCCAGACGCTTAATTTTATACTTCCATATGCAATAGAAAAAGATGCAAAGCGATTAGGTGAGGTTATCTGGCAAAACACAGAAGGCATTGGAGTAGAATTAAGTGTAGTAGAAAAATTTTAAAGTTTGAAATAGGCAAAACCCAAAAGGTCGGCAATACCTTTTTTGATAGTTTTAGCGGTTTTCATTTTTGAAGGGCTTTGGAGCAAGCTTTCATGTTTCAGAGCCTTTTTTATTTTTAGCAATTACCGGCAACGGAAAATCCGATGATTACGCCACTGCCCTAAATCCCAAATGGCATGTAAGTCCAAAAAACAGTATTTTTTAGAATCAATGATATCAAATATTTGATTGTTACTACGTTTTTTAAATAAATTAAATTGTTAAAGGTTAGGTGTTTTTAGTAAAAAATAGATACGGCGGGCACAAAAAAAGCACAATTTTCAGGGGCGCTATGCTCTTCAGCTTTCGAAGGTGGGCCGATGGGCGTAAAAGCAAAAAGCGATTTACAAGGACTAAAAGTTTTTAGCGGTAGAGTTGGTTAGACTTAAAAGGTTTTCCATCGCAGGACTAATACATGCGGGGTTTAAGCGCATTGAAAAGCGGTATGATATCAAAACTTTTCAGGAGTCTCAGTAAGTTTGAATATGGGTAAGTGGCGCAGTGGAGTCTCACCCCTACGCTCTCCAAGATCCGTACGTGACAGTCTCCCGTCATACGGCTCCTACTGTCCAGCCGATGGCCGATAGCCAAAGTCCCACGACGCAAATAATCTCGGTTCACGGCGTGCAATGCGTCCCAACCAGTGGGTCGTATTAAGCCAGTGGCCTCTCAACCTTTTGTATTTCCGCATCGCCCAACGGACCAGGGCATCTTGAAGTTGGCGAAGTATGGGACGCAGTGCCGATTTGAAGTACCTGCCATAATAGTTTAACCAACCCCTCACCACAGAATTGGTTCGCCTGGCAATATCCCCTAATGAAGATGAACTCCATAAATGCAGTTTCCAACCCCTTATCGTTGCACCCATCGCTTTAATCGCTGATTTGCTCACCGCCGGTGTAAAGCCCATAAAATAGTTATGTCCTTTACAGTCCCGCTGTCGAAAGCAATAACCAAGAAAATCAAAGCTCTCATGCTTATAATTTCCGGGGCGTCTTACATCTTTACAGTAGACAATCTTCGTCTTCTCAGGATGCAATTGCAGCTTGCAACGTGCCAGACGTTCTTCTATGACTCTTAGCATAGCCTGCGCTTGAACTTCTGTATGACAGTGGACAATAATATCATCCGCATATCTGGCAAACGGAACACTTGGATGATTTAACCGCATCCACTCATCAAATGCATGGTGAAGAAAAATATTGGCCAGCAGGGGGCTTATAACTCCCCCTTGTGGTGTGCCCTTTTCTCTTTCGAAGAGACAACCATCCTCCATTTGTGCCGGAGCTTTCAGCCATCTCTCAATGCAAAGAAGCATCCACTTGCTGTCCGTATGTTTTTTCACCGCATGCATCATCAGTTCATGAGCAATGTTATCAAAGAAACCCTGTATGTCCAGATCAATCACCCAGTTGTACCTCCAACACCTTTCGCGAACAACACCAACTGCATCCAATGCTGATTTCCCTGATATGTAACCATAGGAATCCGGATGAAATATCGACTCGACATCGGGCTCCAGAGACATCTTGACCACCATCTGAGCAACGCGATCTGATACTGTTGGTATACCCAACCTTCTGGTTCTCCCGTCGCTCTTGGGAATGTCTACCGTGCGTACCGGAGGCGGAAAATAACTCCCCGAGGACATTCGATTCCAGATCTTATAAAGATTGTCCTTGAGACCAATCTCAAAATCTTTGATCGATTGTCCATCGACACCCGCAGCCCCTTGGTTCGCCTTTACTCGACGATAGGCTTCCCAAACAACTTTCTTGGAAATACTAAACGACTTTGTTTTAGAAATAGGCTCCTCCCATATCTGGTTGACCACATCGCTAAAACCAGACAGCACAATCCCTTCGCTCCATCTGCATTACACAGACTTCAACACTACTACGGATTGTTCCGCCCCCGTGTCCCGCCTTGGTACTCTCACGCTTGTGGGGCCACCACTTGCGTTTCTCCCTTAACATCGGAACGACAGGTTCCCACGTTCCGCACAAAAGCCTGGATCAAGTTCATGCCATTTCTATGCCGGACGCCGCCCAGACAATAAACAGGCTCCCTCTGGGCTTATCCTGAAGACCTCCAAGTATCCAAGGTTTTGACGCCATCTCTGATATTTCGACATTTCATCAATGGTTCGCTTGTACTCATCTCCTTGATCCATACCTGACATGGTCTTTGCCATGCCTTTCCCTTAACGCTCACCACAAAGGCTCTTTACCGATGCAGCTTAAGGTGGTTTGAAGCCTGCTCCTGCAAGCCGACTCCGAGGGGCCCGCCCTCATCTTCTGTGCAGTTACGCACACTTTATATTAAAAGTGCGCTCGTGGCGCACTTGGAGGTATCACCAATTTTGGCTAAAATTGGCGAACCACAGTATCTGGTATAGCGAGCATATCAAGAAAGACCCTGAAACTTACCAATTGGGATTGTTGAAAAGCTCAGGGTCTTGGAATGTTATGCTTAGGATAATGATTATTGAAAATCAAATACTCTTCTTTATTGAGATAATATTGAGCTGATTACCACGTTGACCATATCATCGTTGGGATTATGCCCACATCCAGGAATAGTAATAAGCTGCCATTTAAGCTTTAGATTAAGCCTTTGGGCTTCTTTTTCCGCTATTGAATAAAATTTTTTGCCTCTTTGCAGGCGATTGCTTCCCTGCCGCATGGCGGCTTTAGTTTTGAGAAAATAGGCATCTTGAACCACATCTTCCTCGCCGAGTAAGATGAAAAAGTTTAAAGAAAAGAGCCTTGTTAAATCTTCATCAGTCAGATCCAAACCTTTTAGAGAGTACGGATAGGGGTCAGTACTACGAGTTGCCATCGTATATACACCTGCGTTTGAAGCAAAGGCTTTATCGATAAATTCATAAGCCCCAACAATTAGCTGCCTGTGGACGAACTGAGCACCGGCTGAATTTCCCCATATGTAATATTTTTTCTGTTGGCTCCCTGTCAATCTTTTTACTAATTCGAAAATTCTATCATTCACGAAATAGGCCCACAATTCTTTTGGTTTGGTCCTTACATTACCATATTGGTATGCCTCTATCTTTGGAAACAACTGTTCAGAGTATTCAGGGAGAATTAAAAGAATATTATATTTCTCAAGGTCTCTTGC
>JAHHLF010000335.1 GCA_018679315.1 Bacteroidia bacterium
CTTTGGCCGCAGCTACTACTTTTTTGGAATTCCCAACAAATATGGCTCCGTCTATCACGGCTACCGGCCGTTTGAGAAAGGTATAATGCTCCAGGATCAGATCTTTGTAATCTGTTTCTGAAAGTGTCTTTTCGTGCAAGCCGCGCTGTCGGAATAACATAGCCCTTCGGGAAAACAAGGCTTCATAACTGCCAGCCAATGTCTTTAGTTCATCCAATTGTGTTTCGCTTAGGGGTTGGGACTTGATCTCCTGCAACTGTACCCCTTCCAGAGGCTCCAGTTCTTTTAAGATACGCTGGCAGGTACTGCAGCTGCCAAGGTGGAAAATCGTGTTGGTCATTGTTCTGGCTTTGTTCTGCAAAGATGCCGATTTCGGACTAAAAAAATGGTATTTTAGTCGGACTAAATTCTTCACTATGGACAAGCATTTTGAGATCTCCTTACAGAACCGGAAACTCTTGTATTCCGTACTAAAAGACACGCCAAAAGATGTCCTTTGTTCTATTCCTTCCGGATTTAAGAACAACATCTGGTGGAACATCGGTCATACAGTAACTGTACAACAAGGCTTGCTATATGGTTTAAGCGGCTTGCCCTATACCATGAATATGGAGGTGGCCAATAAGTTTAAAAAAGGCACAGTTCCGGAAGAGGTGCCGACAGATGAAGAGATCGAAGCGATGAAGGGATTGTTGTTCAGTACGGTTGAGAAAGCCCAGACCGATTATAAGGCGGGAAAGTTCAAGGAGTATTCGCCCTATGAGACCAGTGCTAAGGTAACACTGAATACGATCGAAGAAGCTATCATTTTTAACGGCTTTCACGAAGGCATCCATCTTGGGACAGTACTTGCCTTGCTAAAAGCTGTGCACCACCCTAAAGCGGTCTAAGGCCGGTATTTCTTTCTGAGTAAGGGCTGCACATCTACCCAAGGTAAAGAGATGCGGATTGGCCCATCGGCATAACTCGCCACCTCGTATTGGTTGTAGTGGAGGATCATCCCATGGGTGTCAAACCCGATCGTATCCGGCAGGTGAAAGACTTCGCCCTCAAACATAAATCCCGTACTGTTAATACTGGCTTCTTCAGGGATGTTGTGCATATGCCTGAAGGCAGCTTCAGCCAGGTCCAGGATAGGCCCGAAGTTGGTGAACATATTAATGCCTTCGATCACTCGACCCCGACGTTTGTCGAAATTCAAAAAGCGAATTTCCTCATAGCCATGGGCGCCGCCCGTAAAAAGGTAGGATTCCATTTTTATGGAGAGTATATGGGCATCTTCATAACTGATATTGGCCGTTACATTGGCCTCCCATTCCGGGGTTCCGGGGAAATTTTCGGTGAGCTCTTTATAGCCGGCTGTGAAGGATTTTACAGCCATGGTAATATCTGAAATATCCAAAGCTTCATCAAAAGCGAGCAAGGAGATCACTTCTTCTTCTAAAGCCTCATTGACAGATCGCCCGAGCTGTAGTGTGCTATCGGCCTGGGGGAGTTGCAGCTGTACCTTAGGATCTTGTTGGGTATAGGTCATGGGCAGCATGCCGAGGGATTGTTCATCCCGGCATCCTATGACAAACAGGAGCACAGCTAGAAAGAGTAAAAATTTGTTCATGCTTGGGTTTGTACAAAAATAAGGCTTCATTGTGTACTCCAAAACTTCCCGTTACTTTTGCGCCAAGTATTTTTCCTATGAGTAAGAACGATCTCCATTTTAACAGCAAAACGATCCACGGCGGACAAGAACCGGATGCAGCCTATGGCGCTGTGATGCCGCCCATTTACCAAACTTCTACCTATGCCCAGACTACCCCTGGCGGACATAAGGGCTACGAGTATTCCCGCTCCGGGAATCCGACCCGACATGCCCTGGAAAAGTCCCTGGCCAGTATTGAGAACGGGACGTACGGACTTGCGTTTGCAAGCGGACTCTCGGCCATGGATGCCGTGATCAAATTATTGAGCCCCGGTGATGAGGTTGTTTCTACGAATGATCTCTATGGTGGATCCTATCGGTTATTCCGGCAGATCTTTGAGAAATACGGCATCACGTTTCACTTTGTGGGAATGGAAGATGTGAGTCGCATTGAGGAGAAGATCAATGAAAAGACAAAACTGATCTGGGTAGAGACGCCGACGAATCCGATGATGAATGTCATCGATCTGAAAGCAGTGGCCGAGCTGTCCAGAAAGCATTCGCTTTTGCTGGCAGTAGACAATACTTTTGCTACGCCTTATCTGCAGCGCCCCCTGGATATGGGTGCCGATATTGTCATGCATTCAGCGACTAAATACCTGGGCGGCCACTCCGATGTTATTCTGGGTGCGCTGATCGTAAAAGACTCAGCACTGGCAGACAAATTATACTTTATCCAGAATGCCAGCGGGGCCGTATGCGGCCCCATGGACAGCTTCCTGGTGCTACGAGGTATAAAAACACTGCACATTCGTATGCAGCGGCACTGTGAGAACGGAAGGAGTATTGCTGAATACCTGGTGAATCACCCCAAGATCGAAAAGGTGTATTGGCCTGGTTTTTCCGACCATCCCAACCACGATATAGCCCGGTCCCAAATGTCGGACTTCGGAGGGATGATCTCCTTTATTCCCAAAGGCGGCACCTATGAAGATGCAGTCAAGATCGTTGAGAAACTCAAACTTTTTATCCTGGCCGAATCTTTAGGTGGGGTGGAAAGCCTGGCCGGGCACCCGGCAAGTATGACCCATGCGAGCATCCCAAAAGAAGAGCGGGAAAAAAGCGGAGTCGTAGATTCTTTGATCAGGCTCAGTGTTGGGATCGAGGATGCGCGAGACCTGCTAGCCGACCTGGATCAGGCCCTGGGGTAATTTTAGCGAAATCTGAAAAAAAGCTAGCTCATTATATGGAAATACCATTATTTTGTGCTCAAATTCAGAATTCAATAAATAACCCCTTTATAACACACCTTTGATGGAAGACAAAATCAAAGCTTTTATGGACGAGGTTCGCTTGAGAAACAGCCACGAACCAGAATTCCTTCAAGCGGTTCAGGAAGTAGCCGAAACCGTTATCCCTTACATTGCAAACAACGATATTTATTACGGTAAGAACATCCTTCTGCGCATGGTAGAGCCGGAGCGACTCATTTCTTTTCGAGTGGCCTGGATAGATGACGATGGGGAGATCCATGTAAACCGTGGATATAGAATACAGATGAATTCTGCTATCGGTCCGTATAAAGGAGGCCTGCGCTTTCACCCATCGGTGAATGCCAGTATCCTGAAATTCCTTGCCTTTGAACAGGTATTTAAAAATAGCCTGACAACACTTCCTATGGGTGGTGGAAAAGGAGGTTCTGATTTTGATCCGAAAGGCAAATCCGATGATGAGGTAATGCGCTTTTGCCATGCCTTTATGAGTGAACTATGCCGACATATCGGTCCGAATACAGATGTCCCTGCCGGGGATATCGGAGTAGGATCGCGGGAGATTGGTTACCTGTTCGGGATGTATAAAAAGATGCGCAATGAGTTTACCGGTGTCCTCACTGGAAAAGGCCTGAGCTGGGGAGGATCGCGTATCCGTCCGGAAGCGACCGGTTATGGCACCGTATATTTTGCCCAAAGCATGCTTAAGACTAAGGGCGAGGAGATCAAAGGAAAGAACGTAGTGATCTCCGGTTCCGGGAATGTTGCTCAATATGCAGCTGAAAAAGTACTTCATCTTGGGGGTAAAGTTGTGACCCTTTCCGATTCGGGCGGTTATATACATGACCGGAATGGGATAGACG
>JAHHLF010000001.1 GCA_018679315.1 Bacteroidia bacterium
ACAGTGAGTGTGGCCAAGCTATCTGTTGAACCTGGCGCTACGTTTAATGCGAGCTGTTCAATGAAAGGCAAAGCCGGATCTCAACCAGATAAAAGCGCCCTCTCATCATCTTCTGAAACTCCTGCAGAGGGTTCAGGATTTAAGTCAACGCTGAGATCTTCCACTTCAAAATCAAGTTCTGGCGAGGCGGTAAAAGCCTAAGATCATTACATTTTAATTAGCTGTTTGCGCTGCGATAAAGTTGTTGCGCATGCCGGGTTTTTTGTTACCTTGGCCAAGAAGTGGCAAAGAAAAACAAAAGAAATTACTGGCTTAGCTTAACAGGGATCGCCGTCCAGATGGGGGTGATCATTTACCTGGGTGCCTGGGGAGGCAGAACATTGGACGAAGAACAAGGCGACGGGGGAAATACCTATACGATTATCCTTACCTTGTTAGCTGTAGCTGTATCAATGTACCTGGTCGTACGCCAGACCAAAAATCTACACGAGTGAGCAAATGAGAGAAATGCTCCGCTTCATACTCATATTGATCAGCTCACTTTTCGTTGTTGGCGGACTACACTACGGGTATTTTTTGATCCGGGATCTTCCCGTTGAATGGCCTGAATTCCTGTATGGATATGGGATCAATTTTGTGATGGCGCTTATTGTCTATGGAGTGTTACTCTATATGGCCAGAAAACAATCTACCTATTTGGGCTTTCTTTTTCTTGCCGGAAGTGCCTTTAAATTCGCCATTTATTTTCTCTTGATCGACCCGGTTTTCAGAGCAGATGGCCAACTTAGCTTCACAGAATTTTTCTTGTTCTTTATTCCATATTTGATCTGTTTAACTATTGAAACATTGGCTGTAATCCGGCTTCTGAAAAAGATTGACCAATAAGCCCGCCATCCCGTTAAAATATTAGAATAAATGCTTTTTTTGTTCAAATAGAATAGCGTACATTTGCACCGATTTTTAGGGACCTATATTTCAATTAATCATGCGCTACCCAAATATGGCAAAAATCCTATTCTTACTGGCCTTGATGACTTCGTTCACCGGATTCGGGAAAGAGGCAAATGCAGAAGTTGCTGAAGAGGGGAAAGATATCAAAACGGAGATCGATGCATACATTCAGCATCACTTAAAAGACGCGCATGATTTTACCCTGTTTTCCTATACTGACGGAGAAGGGAATAAGAAGCATGTAGGATTTCCGCTTCCGGTCATCTTATGGGATGAAGGATTGCATTTTTTCTCTTCTTCAAAATTTCACCACGGGGAAACGCTGGCTCAGTCAGGAGATAAATATTACAAGTTATACCACAGTAAGATTTATCGGACAGATGCAGAAGGAACCATCAACTATGATGCAGACCACCATCCGACCAATATAAAACCCTTGGATTTCTCCATGACTAAAAGTGTGGTAATGATCATTTTTACTGGTCTATTGATGTTCTGGTTATTTAGAAGCCTGGCAAGATCATATAACAAAAATGATGGCATTGCAACAGGGGCAGGAAGATTTTTTGAACCTGTCATTTTATACATTCGAGACGATATAGCCCGCTCTAATATTGGGGAAAAGCGCTATGAAAAATACATGCCTTTTCTCTTGACCATATTCTTTTTTATCTGGTTCCTGAATATGTTCGGACTAACTCCCTTCGGAGTGAATGTTACCGGAAATATTGCGATCACTACGGCCCTGGCTGTACTTACATTCCTGATCACAAACTTTACCGGGACCAAAGATTACTGGAAACACTTATTTGACCCGCTGGGGGATTCTATGCCCTGGTATGGGAAATTACCATTATATGTGATCCTGATCCCTATTGAGCTCCTGGGATTGTTCATTAAACCCTTTTCGCTCTTGATCCGACTCTATGCGAACATGCAAGCCGGTCACATCGTGATCATGAGTTTGATCGGGTTGATGTTCATTTTCAAGAATTGGATCGGGAGTCCATTATCATTTGGATTGGCATTTGCCATTTCGCTTATTGAAATACTAGTGGCCTTATTGCAGGCATATATTTTTACAATGCTTTCGGCCTTATATTTTGGATTTGCTTCTGAAGAACATGAGCATGCAGAAGCGCACTAAATTGAATGTTTAATTTTTAATTATATATCTATGACTATTCCAAGAATTGTAGGCGCAGGATTGATTGTGATCGGCGTTGGTGTTGGTATCGGTAGGATCGGTGGCCAGGCCATGGAAGCGATTGCGCGTCAGCCTGAAGCTTACGGTAAGATCCAAACAGCGATGCTTATTGTAGCAGCACTTATTGAAGGAATTGGCTTCGCGGCATTATTTGCCACAGCAGAAGCTTAATCTATTACAGGCAGACGATCGTAACGGTTGGTTCCGGTCGTCTGCTATTATGAATACGTCATAAATAAAACAGAAATCTAATGGAACAATTGCTTGAAGAATTTTCGCTTGGCCTCTTTTTCTGGCAGACGCTTTTGTTTTTACTCTTGTTATTTCTTTTGTGGAAATACGCCTGGAAACCAATTCTAGGTGCAGTAAATGACAGGGAAGAAGGCATAAAAAATGCATTGGCTGCCGCTGAAGATGCAAAGAAAGAAATGCAAAATGTTACGGCAGACAGTGAAAAGTTGCTAAAAGAAGCCAGAGCAGAACGCGAAGCTATGTTAAAAGATGCACGCGATATTAAAAATAAGATGCTGGAAGATGCGAAAGGCCAGGCTAAGGTCGAAGGCGATAAAATGATCAAGCAAGCTCAGGCTGCCATTGAAAGTGAAAAGAAGGCAGCTGTTGCTGATATTAAAAGTCATGTCGCTAATCTTTCGGTCGATATTGCCGAGAAGGTGTTGAAAGAGCAATTAGATAATAAGGAGAAACAACTCAAGATCATAGATGATTTCCTTGATGATGTTACTTTAAAATAATCGAATGATCCGATCCAGAGCCGCTATACGGTATGCCAAAGCCCTTTTAGAT
>JAHHLF010000027.1 GCA_018679315.1 Bacteroidia bacterium
TCCTGGTACTGGATGAAGCCACTTCCTCTGTGGACAGTTATTCTGAGCGACTCATCCAGAAGGCTACGGAACAGATCACTAAAGGCCGTACTTCTATCATTATTGCGCACAGACTCGCTACCATTAAAAAAGCAGACAAGATACTCGTTATGGATGCCGGAAGGATCTTAGAAACCGGAACCCATCAGGAACTTCTCAAACAAGGGGGCTACTACACTAAATTATACGAGGCCCAGTTTATGGCCGAAGAGGTAGCCTGATTTAGATTTTTAAAATCATCCACGGTGATCGTACCTGTTGCAAACAGTAAAATGTAGATCACTATCATGATGCCAACATAGCCAATGATCAATAGGCCTAAAAAGGCGATCATCCGGGCTAAAAAACTTCCCCAATTGTAGCGGTTCAACATTTGAATAATATATATGATAACGGCTACCATTATAGCAGAAACAACCAGGGAGTATGTCATATAACTTTGAGGATAGAAGTATAAAATGGCCAGTGAGAAAGGGAATGAGAGTATACTCCACTGTGCCAGGGCATACGTGGTTACAACTGTATATTCCGTCAAGTTATACCCATTCCTATTAAAGGTAAGCCAACCGGCAAAAGCAAAAACAGGAATGAACAATAAAAAGATCAATGAAGAGTACTCAGTTGTAAAATTCATCACCTTTTGGTTGAATTTTTGCATTCCTTCCGGATTGACCCCCATTTCAAACATGGTAAGATCCAAATCACCCATTCTCTGTTGCAGGAGTATTACCATGAAACCTGACAGCGTAATAGCGATTGTCATAAAAGCGATAGGATTCATATACTTCTTTCGCAGGCCCGTAATATAGCCGTGGATTACATCCCTGGGATCTGTAAATAGCGTGATCAAAGTTTTAAGAAATGAGTTGTCAATATTGAAATAGGATTCAATGACAAAACCGAAAAGATTGCCAAGGGTCAATCGATTCCTGATCACTTTGGCTCCGCATTTTTCGCAATAGAAAACCATATCGGAAATGGGGTTCTTACAATTTTTACACTCCATTAATCTAATTCTGTATTTAGCATTTCGGAAAGTGCGCCAAGATCTTTAAAAGGCACAAATTGTCCGCCTTTTAGGTATGATATTTGCCCGGTCTCTTCGCTAACAACCAGCGCTAAGGCATCTGTTTTCTCTGTGATGCCTGCTGCTGCCCGATGGCGTAGACCATAGCGAAGGGGGATGGCACGTTCATTGGAAATTGGCAGGATGACTCGTGTGGCCGTGATCGTATTTCCTTCAATGATCGCCGCCCCGTCATGCAAGGGACTATTCTTAAAAAAGATACTTTCCAGGATGGGTCCGTTCACTCCCAGATTCATTTTATCCCCGGTGGCTTTAAATGTATCCAGGGAATTGTTTTTCTTAAAAACAATGATGGCACCTGTCTTGCTCTTCGCCATTTTATCGCAAGCCTTGAGTATGGCATCCACATCGGTAACCACCCCAAAACCATCTTGTTTCATAAAATTAAAACGCTTCGCAAATTTTTTCTTATCCAGGTTAGTTGTACCTATCATCAACAGGAATTGTCGCAGCTCTTGCTGGAAAACAATGATAAGCGCGATCAAACCCACAGACATAAAACCCCCTACCATACTACTGATCATTTTCATATCTAAGAGCTGGGTAAGTTTCCAGAAACCCCAGACGATAACGATCCCGATAAAAATATTAATAGCCACGGTACCCCGAACCAATTTGTAGATGTAGTAAAGCAACACGGCAACAAGAAAGATATCAATGAAGTCGGTTACCTTAAATTCGAGGAAGTCTAAAAATTCCAACTTAGGGTGTTTTTGTAAAATTAGAAAAAATCATGCTAGGTTGTGCAGAGCGCTCTTTTTCAATTTTTCGTACAGGCTAATGCATTCCATGGCTTCTTTGATGTCGTGCACTCTTAAGATGTTTGCACCCCTTTCCAGCGCACTCATATGGAGCGCAGATGTGCCGTTCAATGCCTCTTCGGGAGTTACGCCCAGGGTTTTGTAGATCATAGATTTTCTACTTATTCCTACTAAGACAGGTGCTTTCAGGGTTTGGAATTGTCCCAGTTTATCAAGCAATTCAAAATTTTGCTCTGCAGTCTTGGCAAACCCAAATCCCGGATCAATGACCATATCATTAATACCATGCGATCTTGCGATGGAGAGGCGTTCCGAAAAATAAAAGAGTATCTCTTCCAATAAATTCTCATAAGAAGTATGTGTCGTCATGGTTTGAGGAGTACCTTTCATATGCATCATTATAATGGGTGCCTGATACGCTGCTATCAACGGCAGCATTTTAGGATCCGCTAAACCACCTGAAATATCATTCACAATGGCCACACCATGATCCAGGGCCACTTGCGCAACTTCCGATCTGAAGGTATCGATTGAGATCAACGTTTCCGGTATCTGAGTAATCACCATTTTGATGACAGGCAATACCCTTTTTATTTCCTCATCTGTTGCTATATCATCGGCATTAGGTCTGCTG
>JAHHLF010000111.1 GCA_018679315.1 Bacteroidia bacterium
CTTTGGAAATATCAAGCCCGATGATCTCGCTGGCTCCAGTTTCTGTCAAGGCAATAGCCAGGTCTCCGGTGCCGGTGGCAATATCCAGAATTTTTTCCGGCTGCTTTTCTTTGACGAGTTTTACTAATCGCTTACGCCATTTGATGTCGACACCAAATGAAATGACCCGATTAAGTCCATCGTATTCATTGGCGATGGTATCGAACATTTCAGTAACCTGTTCTTTCTTTCCCCTTTCCTGATCGTCATAAGGGGTGACATTGGGAGACATAGTATGAAGTTTAGCTTACTGCTTCCTTGATCCTTTTTATTGCTTCTACCAATTCTTCTGTAGAAGCAGCATAGGAGATGCGAATACAATTTGGCGCACCGAACGCTTCCCCGGTGACGGTGGCCACATTGGCATGTTCTAATAGGTACATGGCTAAGTCGGAAGAATTGTTGATCTGTACCCCTTTTAATGTACGTCCAAAAAAGTCGGAAACATCCGGAAAGACATAAAAAGCCCCTTCAGGAACATTGACTTTGAATCCCGGAATTTCTTTTAGCAATCCAAGAACAAGGTCCCTGCGTTGCTTGAATTCATCGATCATGAATTGGATCTTTGAGGGAGGTGCCTCAAGGGCCGTGATCGTAGCGCGCTGGGCAATAGCATTAGCACCACTCGTGATCTGTCCCTGAAATTTAGTACAGGCAGAAGCGATCCAATCGGCAGCACCGATATAACCTATACGCCATCCGGTCATAGCAAAGGCTTTAGACACACCATTGACCGTAATGGTACGTTCGTACATACCATCCAGGTTGGCAATACTTGCGTGCTCGGAGCGAAAATTAATATGTTCATAGATCTCGTCGGAAGCGATAAAAATATTCGGGTGTTTACGGAGCACGGCCGCAAGGCCTTCGAGTTCTTCTTCACTATATACAGAGCCACTGGGATTGCATGGAGAGCTAAACCAAAGCATTTTGGTCCTGGGGGTAATGGCGGCTTCTAATTGTTGAGGTGTGATCTTGAAATCTGTATCGATAGTCGTAGGAACCATAATCGGTACAGCCTCGGCCAATTTGACTATGTCGTGATAACTCACCCAAAACGGGGCGGGCAAGATTACTTCATCTCCTTTGTTCAGCAATACCATGGCCACATTGGCCAGGGATTGTTTGGCACCTGAAGAGACGACGATCTGTTTTTCTGAATAATCAAGTCCGTTGTCTCTTTTGAATTTTTTCGAGATCGCTTGCCGTAATTCGGCATAGCCGTTCACTGGGGTATAACTGCTGTAGTTTTCATCAATGGCTTGCTTGCCAGCTTCTTTGATGAAATCGGGTATATTAAAGTCAGGTTCCCCAAGGCTAAGGCCAATTATATCTTTTCCTTCTCCGCGAAGTTCTCGGGCTTTTGCGGCCATAGCGAGCGTTGCCGAGGTGGCCATGTTCTGTATACGCTCGGATAAATGTTGCTTCATGATTACCGCATTACTGGTATTGCAAGGCAGGCTTTTTGCCTAATTCCTTTAAATGTTTGAAATGCGAAATTATGGCTTTTCTTGTAGTTTTATATTCATTGTAAGGCAAATTAAATTCCTGAGCCGTCTTTTTAACGATCTTAGAAATTTTCGTGTAATGAATATGACTAATATGCGGAAAGATGTGGTGCTCTACCTGGTGATTTAACCCACCTGTAAACCAGTTCACAATTTTATTTTTTGTACCGAAATTAACCGTTGTCAACAGTTGGTGAATTGCCCAGGTGTTTTTCATTGTTCCATCTTCCTGGGGTAGGGGCGTTTCTGCTTCGTCTACTACATGTGCTAACTGAAATACAACGCTCAGAATAACTCCTGCAACGTAGTGCATCACAAAGAATCCGATCAGCACTTTCCACCAGGCTATATTCAGGATTAGCATGGGTATAATAAACCAGATTGTTACATAAATAATTTTAGAAACAACAAGTACGCTCCAATTCAGGAAGGGATTTGGAAATTTCCTATAGGATAACTTGCGCTTCGTATAGCGATACATTTGTTTAAAATCTGTCGTAATTGCCCAATTGAATGTCAGTAGGCCGTACAAGAAGATTGAATAGTAATGCTGAAAACGGTGATGCTTTTGCCACTTGGCATGTTTGTGAAAACGTAAGATGCGACCTGCTTCCAGATCTTCATCATGCTCATGAATATTGGTAAACGTATGATGAAGTACATTATGCTGTACTTGCCAGGTGTAAACATTGCCTGCCAAAATATAAATACTGCCACCCATGATTTTGTTCACCCAAGGTTTTGAGGAATAGGAGCCATGATTTCCATCGTGCATGACATTCATTCCCACACCTGCCATGCCTACGCCCATGACTACGGTGAGCAACAAATTAGCCCAATTGGGTAGGCCCAAACTTAAGATGAGGAAATAGGGTGTTAAAAAGAGCGAAAACATGATCGCCGTTTTAAGATACAATTTCCAGTTCCCGGTCTTTTTAATATTGTTTTGATTGAAATAATCGTTTACTCTCTTATTCAGTGTCTTAAAGAACTGTGCAGAGTCTTTCCGGGAGAAACGAACAGTAGATGGGTTCATAAGTACATTTTACCTAAAGATATAACGCGAAAAGCCCCGTTGTCATACCC
>JAHHLF010000106.1 GCA_018679315.1 Bacteroidia bacterium
TATTTCAGGAGCAGCCTGCGCGATCCCGGCTATCATGGCCACAAGGAACATTACCAACTGGAAAGAGCGATTGATCACTATTCTGGTAACCCCATTTGTTACCTGTTCCGCCCGGCTTCCTGTATATCTTATCATAATTGCCCTGGTTATTCCTGCAGGTACTTTTTTAGCGTTTAGCTATCAGGCATTGACTTTGTTGCTTTTATACTTCGTTGGTTTTGGTGCCGCCCTGTTATCGGCCAAGATCTTGCATCACACACTGAAATTAAGTAACAGGCAATTCTTTGTCATGGAAATGCCCTCATATAAGGTCCCCAGGATCAAAGATGTCTTATTTGCTACAATTGAAAAGACCAAGAGTTTTGTGTATGGAGCAGGAAAGATCATTTTGGCTATTGCCATCGTACTATGGTTTTTAGGTTCTAATGGCTACCGTCAAGAATTTATAAATGCGGAAGAATTAGTATCAGAGCGAATATCTACTGAAGGGTTTAGCGCTCAAAGCCAGCGGTATATTGATTCCCAACTCGGCAATGTAGAAACCTCAGAACGCTATAACGAGTTATTGCAAATCCAGGAGAATGCAAAACAACAGGAGATCGCCAGTTTTAAGCTGGAGTATTCCTATATAGGGGTCATAGGAAAATTCATTGAACCTATGGTACAGCCCCTGGGTTATGATTGGAAAATAGGTATTGCCATACTTACTTCATTTGCCGCTCGCGAAGTGTTTGTTGGCACACTATCTACCATCTATAGTGTTGGTAGCGAAGAAGAAGACACCATAAAACACAGGATGGCCATGGAAGTAAACGTTCGGAATAATAGACCATTATTTAATTTTGCTTCTGGGATTTCGCTTCTTCTGTTCTATGCTTTTGCCATGCAATGCATGAGCACCCTGGCTGTAGTAAAAAAAGAGACTAATAGTTGGAAATGGCCTTTGATGCAATTAGTCGGGATGACCCTTTTTGCCTATCTTGTAGCATTGCTGGCCTATCAAATTTTACAATAAATGACATCTGTTCAAGACATACTCGTCTACTTGACGCTCGGCCTGGCGCTTCTATTTCTCATTCAGAAGTATCTCCTGCCTGGACTATTTCTGCGAAAAAATAAAAAAGGGGCACATTCGTGTGATAATGATGAATGTGGATGTCATTAGATAATGAAGTCGATCCCATAATAAAGTAGCAATCCCCAACCTATAAGTAGTAAGAGGCCCCCTATGGGCGTAATGGGACCGAGCCATTTGGCTTTTTTATTTCGTGAAGCAGCCCAGGTCAATCCATAAATACTAAATGAAAAGAAGAGTGTCCCAAGAATAAAGCAATAGGCGATATAGTTTTCAAACGACGAGTTAAATCCCAGGTTAAATCCTAGAACTACCAACAAAACCGCATGGATCAAATGAAATTTCAGCCCTGTATCAAATTGCAAGCGCTGTTCTATTGTGAAATTTTTCTTTAGTCTATGTGCACCAAAAGCTCCTATTATTATCGCGAGCATTCCTAAAAGGGCGCCTACGGATTGGACCAATAAAATCGTATTCATTAAGATAATTTAGGAACAAGTTCGCTAAATGAAAATTAATCGTGGTTGTTCGATACAATTTTCTTCGAAGCGTGCTCCTGATAAGCAGGTGAAGTAAGGAATAACTGTTCTACCTGATTTTCCCAATCCCTGGCAATATTAAAATAGCTTGTATTGGTAACTGCCATGATCTCATCGCAATCCTGACATGTATGCTTATAATCCAAAAAATGATGTGCGAATTCATGAAAAGCCACCACTTTTAGCATTTCCGGATCGAGCATTGCGGCCCAATTGATCAGGATCTTGTCCACATTTCCCTGCTCATCCCGGGCTACCATACCCAATACAGTATTTCCTTCTTCCAACGGTAGATTCTGAACGATATCGACGGCCTGCAATTGAAATAATTTTTCGTAGTATGAAATATCATATTTCTTGCATTGATCAAAAAATTCATTGAGAATAGGTTGAAGTCGGCCATCAATGCTTACGTCATTCTGTGCTTGCAGCACACTACTTTGAAGACAAAAGAAAAGAAATATGGTTACAATTCTTGAAGGCATGATCAGGGCGTTTATGGTTTGTTTGGGTTGGCCCATTCAGGAATTAAACCGAAAAGGACCTTTTACATAAACGAATAAAATCCATGAATATTTCTACCTATTTATTTGTAAACCTTATATAACAACAAGAAATATGTTAATTCTTATCGAATATTTCGATTTTAGGGAATCTAACTCCAGAATTCCTTAAATTAAGAGAAGAAAAACGTATGAAACAGCTATATATCCTTCTTATTTGTTTAGTCACTGTGGCTTCCTGCGGACCAGGTAAAGTAGCAACGAATCCCGATGCAGAGACTGAAACCCTTGAACAGAAAAACAGGGCTGTTATTCCCCTAATAACTCGCATTCGTCAATTACCAGGTATCGTTATCAGGGGAGGTGTTCCTGTGTTCAATAAGACTCAAACAGATGTCAGTGGAAGTTTTGTCGTTCAGCCTTTATATGTTTTGGATGGATATGCAGTAGGTAATTCCTTTACGGATATCAATCAATTGGTCCAAAGCATTGATGTAAAGAAGATTGAAGCAATCACAGGACCTGAAACGGCTATTTATGGTTCAAGAGGAGGCGGTGGGGTCATTAAGATCACTACCTATAAGTAACTACAGGGAGATCTCTATCTTTTGATTATCACTCAGGGTAAATGCGCACTCTTTAAACTGGGGCGGACCAAAAGTCTTCATCCGCGCATTGGAAAACCCTATGTCTTCCTTAGGTATTCCCAACCAGTTGGTATCTAGCTTATTATTGCCATTTTCATCGTGAAAAATTGCCAAGGCGTACTCTCCTTCCGGGAGGCCGGTAATATGTAATTCCGTTTTTCCTTTATGCGCCAAGACACTATCGGCCTTAAATACCTTATCTAATTTTAAAAATCCCTCTGATTCATCATAGACAGCCACATTTATAGTTCCATTGGACGTCTTCACATTATTGATCTCAAGAGAAATGTCATGTTGTGCAATCAGTAAAGAAGGGAATAAGAATAGGAAGGAATACAATAGTTTCATGTGGGAAGCTATATTATATGCTACAAATATCTTAAACTTAGTTTTCATCTAAAAATTGTGCTTTCGATATCTCTTTTTGTTCGCTTAGCTGACCATATAATATGTCCGTCTTTACTGAATCTGAATAATTCAAAAATACGACCAGACTATCGCCATAGACCATTTTTATTTTTCTATTCCGGAGATTATCCACAAATACACTAATTCTTTTATCCGGATTCAGGCTATCAAGAAAAATTCCCTTTTCCACTGCCCATGCTGAAAACCCGCGTTTGCGCTCCATTTGGGGAATCTTATCCACCCAGTTAAGACTATCCATTTTACTGATCTGAATATCCTCATAAAATATCCCGGATAGGATCTGAACGCGATCTCCTTCAGTTTTGATCCAGTTTTTGGAATGTGCCACAAAAGCCAGAATGCACGCGATCAATACAAGAACGATCAACACATTTAACCTCCAATGTCTTTTTCTCTTTGGCATTTATTCGTCGTCTGCCGGTCTATATTTATCGAGCCAGGCTACCGTATGAGCTACTTTCGTGATCAAATTGCTCGGGCGGTTAGCGATTCCATGACTTGCTTCGGGTATTTCCACAAATACAGTTTCAATTTTTCTCAACTTAAGCGCATGGTACAATTGCTTGGCTTCACTTGGTGGGGTCCTGAGGTCCTCCATCCCTACCATAACCATGGTTGGGGTCTGAATATTGCCCACTAAGGATACAGGTGAAAACTTCCAATAGCCTTCAAAGTTCTCCCAAGGCTGGCCGGGATAGCGGGAATTGGCATATCCAAAGTAGTTATCGGCTACCAGGGTTTTGCTTATCCAGTTCATCACGGGTTTTACCACGACAGCGGCTTCAAAACGGTTATTCTTGCCTATTATCCATGCTGTCATAATACCTCCTGCGCTTCCTCCGGCCACATACAGCATATCTTCATGAGCGATCCCTTTTGCTATACAATGATCTACACCATCCATAACATCGTTATAATCCTGCCCAGGATAATTGTTGTACAATAGGTTGCCAAACTCCTCGCCGTAGCTTGTACTCCCCCTTGGATTTGGGTACAGAACAATATATCCCGCTGCGGCATATAATTGCATTTCAGTAGAAAATCTGTCTCCATAATTGGAAATAGGACCCCCATGATTTTCCACTAAGAGCGGATATTTTTTATTGGGGTCGTAATCAGGAGGATAAACCAACCAAGCCTGGATCTGCCGCTGATCATAACTGGAAGTGTACCAGATCTCTTCTACTTTGCCAAGGGTACGTCGACTCAAGAGCGATTTATTTAATAAAGTAACTAGCGAGGTTTTTCCGGATTTAACCTGACGCACTGCTACTTCGGCCGGATATTGCGGCCTGCTATGCGTATATGCAATGGTACCATCTTTAGATACACTATAAGAGCCACCGCCATAAGGCCTACCCAGCGAAGTTCCGCCAAGATTGTCTGCCAGGGTAGTTACCTTTCCATCAAGCGTAACATGTCCGACCTTTGTATTTCCGTGATTGTCATAACTAAAATAAAGTCCATTGCTTTTGGAGTTCCAATGTACACTTCCCACACTTCGATCCAAGGAAGAGGTGAGTTCCCTTTTGTCGGAGCCATCGGCATTCATGAGATACATTTTGCGTACCTGATAGGTTTGCACTTTGTCCTCAAAGCCTGAATATGTGATATACTTTCCGTCGGGGGACATGACCGGACTGCTGTCTGGTCCCTGTCGGTCTGTTAATGCAGTGATCGTACCCTTATCCAGGGTAACAGAATACACCTCGCTATTCCTGAAATCGTATTCCCAATTATCGGATCTGTTGGCGGAAAAATAAATCCGATCACCCTGGGGAGACCAGGAGAGCCTGCCCCTGTGATGATAGTCGCCCGAAGTGAGCTTATGGGGTGCACCGCCATCGGCCGGAATGATAAAAATATGGTTGAACCCGGGTTGAATATAGCCCCTGCCATCTGCTTCGTGGTATACCCGATCAGTTATTCGTGGGGATTTGGCCCATTTGGCACCTTTGGGCTTTTTTGGCATTTTAGCAATGACCGGAGGCTCTTTTGGTTCAAACATGGAAAAGGCCAGCTTATTTCCCCGGGGAGACCAACTTAAACTTGAAGGACTGAACGGTAGTTGTGACAGTCGGGCAAATTTGCCACTAGACACCCAATACATATAGATCTCTGATCCTTCTTCCGTACTACTTACAAAGGCAATGCGATCTCCGGAAGGCGACCAACGCGGACTAAATTCATTTCCTTCCCTCGAAGTAAGTTTTTGGTGAGAACTGCCATCGGATTTTACCATCCAAAGATTACCTACAGACCTGTCCTTTAGAATGTCTAGTTGCATTCGCCTGTAAACAACCCAATCTCCATTGGGAGCTATTTGAGGGTCAGATGCATACTGGAGTTCATATACATCCAGATACGACATAGAGGGTTTCGTTTCCTGTCCATATAGACTAATTACCAAAAGGAAAGAAAAGATGCTGAAGAAGAGGTTCCGGGACATGATAAATTTTTTCCTAAACTTAAGGATATCCCGCTGTCCAAGCAATTAAAAAAACTAAATGAATGTGTGAAATCTTATTTACCCGAGTCCAACATCGAGTGCCATCATTACTATAAAGCCTCCTATGAATCCCAGCGTAGCAATATCGGTGTATTTGTCTAATTGGGTTTCTGGAATCACCTCTTCCACGACGACAAAAATCATAGCACCTGCAGCAAATGACAAGGCATAAGGCAGGATAGGCTCAAATGTAAGCACAGCCCATGCTCCCAGAACACCGGCTATAGGTTCTACAATGGCAGAGGCTTGTCCGTATGCGAAGCTTTTAAACCTGCTTAGCCCAAAACGCCTTAAAGGCATGGCCACAGCAAAGCCCTCTGGAAAATTTTGGAGGCCTATTCCCAGCGCTAAAGCAACAGCTCCTCCGATAGATGCCCCTTCAAAGCCTGCCGCTACACCTCCGAATAACACACCTACGGCCAGTCCTTCCGGAATATTATGCATGGTAATAGCAAGGGTAAGTAGTGTTGTTCTACGCCAGGGAGTTTTAATACCTTCTTTCTCGCTTTCCTTGAAATTAATATGTAAATGCGGTAAAACTTTGTCCAATCCATAGATGAATAGTGCTCCTAAGAGGAAGCCAACGGCTGCGGGTATAACTTTCATAAAACCTTCGCCTTCACTCATCTCAATACCCGGGGCCAGCAAGCTCCAAAAACTGGCCGCCACCATTACCCCTCCTGTAAAACCAAGCATACCATCTAAAACTGCCCTGTTCATGGTCTTAAAAAAGAATACCAATGCAGCTCCCAGGGCAGTTAAACCCCAGGTGAAGAGAGTGGCATAAAGAGCAGCTAAAATTGGATCTATTGATCCAAAATAATCTATGATCTGTTGCATCATACGAGTTTTGGTTTTATGAAAAGATTGGTGGCTATACGTTTTGAAATATGCAATTGTTTGCTTTCGATCTGGATATTCAAAGACTCGTCAAACTCTTCTACATCCAGGATCTTTATATGGTCTCCAAGTGCAATATTATGCTTGTCCAGGAACTTCAAAAAAGAAACCGAAGAATCCTTTACCCCAACACAAATTCCTTCCTCATCTGGTCTCATGGCACTCAATAATTTTAAGCTTCTTTGTGCTAATTCTCCATTTTTTCCGGGAATGGGATCCCCATGTGGATCATATTTAGGGAAGCCGAGGAATTCATCCAACTTGTCTATAAGTTTCTCGCTCTTGATATGTTCCAATTGCTCTGCCACATCATGGACCTCATCCCAGTTGAAGTCTAATTTTTCGGCCAGGAAGACCTCCCACAATCTATGCTTACGTATTATGGCAAGTGCTGTGTTTATGCCCTTTTCACTTAAATGTACTCCTCGGTATTTTTTATAAAGCACATATTCCTTGTCCGAGAGTTTCTTGATCATATCAGTAACAGAAGACGGCTGAGTTTCCATTTGACTGGCAATAGCATTTGTTGGTACAGAATGCATACCTCCACCGCTGAGGTGGTAAATGGCCTTGATATAATTCTCCTCTGAATGCGTCATTTTTCAAATATAAACAAAGATATTTTTTTATAAATATAAATTAATTTTTAGATTTGTCTAAATATCATAAAATTTGTTTCGGATCCGTTTTAAATTAATCGATTTCTGTTCGATCATTCTCTGCTTGATTCCTATTCTGGCATTTGGACAAAATGCCATTAAAGGAACGGTAACAGAAAATGGGCAAGCCATACCTTTTTCCAATATTTATCTGGAAGGAACTTCCTTCGGGACCGCTTCGGATGAAAATGGAGCTTTTCATATTGCTGATATTCCGGACGGCACTTATAAACTAATTGCGAGCAACCAGGGCTATAGTACATTTCGACAACGCATCACGCTTAGAAATAACACAGAGAAACAGCTTGAAATCACCCTATTTGCTCTTGCTGAATCACTTGATGAAACGGTAGTAAGCGGCACCCTGAAACCCGTAAGCAGATTAGCTAGTCCTGTTCCCGTTGAGGTCTATGCTCCAAGTTTTCTCCGTAAAAATCCCACCCCCAGTATTTTTGAATCCCTTCAAAATATCAATGGGGTGCGACCTCAGATCAATTGCAATGTCTGTAATACCGGAGATATCCATATCAATGGCCTGGAAGGACCCTATACATTGGTCCTTATTGATGGCATGCCGATCGTTAGCGGATTAGGAAGTGTTTATGGGTTATCCGGTATCCCGAATTCCCTGATCGAGCAAATAGAAGTGGTAAAAGGTCCGGCGTCAAGTTTATACGGTAGTGAGGCCGTTGGCGGATTGATCAACGTGATCACAAAACATGCACCGGCTGCTCCCGTTTTTGTAGCCGACAATTTCCTCACCGGATGGGGAGAGTACAATTTGGATCTTGGAGGTAAAATATCCATGGGGGAAGGAACCAGTCTGCTCTTAGGCCTGAATTATTTCAACTATGACAATCCGATCGATAATAATGGAGACAATTTTACTGACCTGACGCTTCAACAACGGGTCTCCTTATTTCAAAAGTGGAATTTTCCCAGAGCGGAGGGAAGGGTTTTTTCCCTCGCGGGACGATTTTATTACGAAGATCGATGGGGCGGTGAAATGCAATGGACTCCGGAATATCGCGGTGGCGATGAGATCTATGGCGAAAGTATTTACACGCGGAGGTGGGAAGTGCTAGGTAAATATCAGCTCCCCGTACCGGAAAAGATCCTGTTTTCCTTTTCCTATAATGATCACGATCAGAATTCTGTTTATGGAGACCTTCCCTATCTGGCGCAACAGCGCATTGGTTTTGGGCAATTTACCTGGGACAAAAAAGCAGGAGACCACGACCTGCTCTTAGGATCTGCTATGCGCTATACTTATTACAACGATAATACCCCGGCAACAACCCAGGCCGACGAAATAATTATCCCCGGAATATTCGCACAAGACGAAATTGACCTGTCAGCAAAGCAAACTATTTTATTGGGAAGTCGACTGGATTTTGACAATAGGCATGGCACCATTTTTACGCCTCGCATTGCATATAAATATCAATTGGGAGAGCATGCTACGATCCGCTTGAACGCCGGTAGTGGTTTTAGAGTAGTCAACCTCTTCACTGAAGAACACGCTGCATTAACCGGAGCGAGAGATGTTGTGATTACGGAGAACCTTAAGCCAGAGCGTTCTTTTAATGTAAATCTCAATTTCCTGCAGAAGATCTATTCCAAAAACGGGACGTTTATTGGACTGGACGCGTCGGCATTCTATACCCGTTTCCGCAACTTAATTTTACCGGATTACGATACGAACCCCAATCTTATTCTTTATGATAATCTGGACGGACATGCTATCTCCCAGGGCTTTAGTGCTAATTTAGACTTTGCCTTTCCAATTGGCTTAAAGGTGCTCGTGGGTGCAACTGTATTGGATGTTAAGGAAGTAGAGGATGGGAATGAAAAAAGGCCTGTTCTTACCGAATCCTATACCGGCACCTGGAATATTTCATACGAACTGCGTTCTTTAGATCTCAGTATTGATTATACCGGTAACTTATACGGTCCCATGCGCCTTCCCCTACTGAGTGAGTTAGATCCTCGCCAGTCGTTTTCTCCAGTTTGGAGTATACAGAATATTCAGTTCACGCATAAGGGCCTGTCCAATTTTGAACTGTATGGCGGGGTAAAAAATCTCTTGAACTGGACGCCGAACAAGGGGAATCCCTTTATCATTGCCAGATCCAATGATCCTTTTGATACCCAAATCGTTACGGATGGCGCCGGTAATGTAATGCCCACCACAGATAATCCTTATGGCCTGAGCTTTGATCCCTCTTATGTCTATGGGCCTAACCAGGGAATTCGAGGATTTTTAGGTGTTCGATATCGAATTCAGTAATTCATAGGTAGCACGCTGGATGTAATTCGTATTTTTGGTTCGCATGGTCCAGGATAAATTCGATTATATCATTATTGGTGCGGGAGCAGCGGGACTCATGCTCGCTACTGCAATGGATCAAGATCCCTTTTTTGCTTCAAAACGCATCTTACTCCTTGAGAAACAAACTACTCGTTCAAATGACCGAACCTGGTCTTATTGGGAAAAAGGGTCGGGTATTTACGATTCAATCCTAACCAGGCAATGGCAACAAATTAAATTTAAAGGTGCAAACCAGGCACTGGTGAAAGATATCCAGCCCTATTCGTATAAAACATTGCGTGGACAGGATTTTTATTCCTATCACTATCAAAAATTGGAAGAAAGTAATATAGTTACACTCCGGCATGAAGCAGTATTAGATTTAAATGAATCTGAAGATTTGGTTGCGGTGAGAACAGACCTAAATAGTTATTCCTGTTCCTTAGTATTCAATAGCCTTTTTACGCCTCCTTCCATTAAAGAACAAGAAAGGTATCCGCTAATTCAGCAACATTTTGTGGGTTGGTTCATACGTGCCGACAAACCCATATTCCAGGAAAATGTAGCCACCTTTATGGATTTTTCAGTGCCTCAAAAAGGGAATACGCGTTTTATGTATGTCCTGCCATTCTCCGAGTTCGAAGGTCTGGTGGAATATACCCTGTTTTCAAGAGATCTATTAGAGCTTTCGGAATATGAACAGGCGATCAAAAATTACATTTCTGAAGATCTGGGATGTCATTCTTTTGAAATCCTGGAAAAGGAAAAGGGAAGTATTCCAATGACAGCCTACAACTTCCAAAAGCGGAATACGGATCGTATTTGCCATATAGGATCTGCTGGTGGCTGGACCAAGCCCAGTACAGGCTTTACATTTTCAAATTCTATGAGAATGACTCAGAAAGTTATCGCATTGCTAAAGGCCGGGGAATCAATTACCAAGCTGAAGCCGCATGGCCGACATCAATTTTACGATACCTTACTTTTAGATATTCTGGCCAGGAAGAACCATCTCGGAAGGTCTATTTTTGAGGCTATGTTCAAAAAAAGGTCACCTCAACTCATCCTGGCATTCCTCGAAGAACGAACTACTATCTGGCAGGAATTAGCAATTATCTTGGCCTGCCCTAAAAGACCTTTTCTTTCGGCTTTGTTTAAAAGACTATTCTAGCTTATTCTCCCCATAAGGCCTTGCGCAAATTCATTTAATTCTTTTTTGACCTCAGTTTCTCCTTCCAGGGAATCCAGCAGATCAAAGGCTTTCATGGTATAGCTCTTTACCTGCTCTAAATTATCAGCTGCGGCACCTGTTGCTTCAAACAGTTCTTTTACCCGCGATATCTTCTCCTCGATAGGACCATTAAATTCACTATAATAGTGGTGTAGTTCTTTCCTTTGCCCAGGTGTAGCCAAATTAAGGGCCTGGATGAACAGGTACGTTTTTTTATTCGAGGCAATATCCCCGCCTACCTGTTTTCCGAACTTTGCTTGATCGCCAAAGGCATCGAGATAGTCATCTTGTAATTGAAATGCCATTCCGAGGTTTAGACCTATGTCAAAGCAATGCTTTTGAACTTTCTCGCCTTTTTTCCCAATAATAGCTCCCATTTGCATGGCAGCACCTAACAGCACTGCTGTTTTTAAACGGATCATATTGAGATATTCTGCCACAGACACTTCTGCCTGAGTTTCGAAGTCCATATCATACTGCTGACCTTCACAAACCTCGCGAGCCGTTCTTGTAAAAAGAGGTACCAATTGCTTGAACATTTGGGCTTCATATACCTCCAGGAGTTGGTATGCTGAAATAAGCATGACATCACCTGATAAGATGGCCGTATTCAGATCCCATTTTTCATGAACACTGGATTTGCCACGACGAAGAGGAGCCCGATCCATAATGTCATCATGGACCAGGGAAAAATTGTGAAAGACTTCCAGCGATAAGGCGGCAGACAAAGCCTCTTTATGATCTCCACCGAGTAACCGGCTTGTCATCAGGGCTAAAACGGGGCGAACACGTTTGCCCCCCAGGCTCATTATATAAACCACAGGTCCATAAAGCGTATGAGGTGTATCTGAATGGTTGTGAAGTTCAAGAAAGTCATTGAATTCAGCCTGAAAATACCTGGCGTTATACATGAATAGAATTTTTGTCAAAAATACACTAATGAGGCGTTCCTTAGCTGTCTTTCTGGCTTCATTTATTCAGAATATTACGTGCTGAAAGAAGGAATGTTAAAAAAATGTAAAACCTTGGAAACTTTTTTTGTTTTTAAAGTTTCCGCATCTATATTTACCCCCCCCTATTAAACATTACGTGCTATTACATGAGAGATAAGATCTTACAAAAAGCTACGGATCTCTTCCTGAACCTGGGTTTTAAAAGTGTCACAATGGATGACCTTGCTCAGGATATGGGTATCTCCAAAAAAACAATCTATACACATTATAAAAACAAAAATTTGTTGGTAGAGGCCTGCAGCATGCATGTCTTCCATCAAATTTCCAGCGGTATTGACCAGATCTGTGATCTTGAGCTCAATCCTATAGAAGAGCTTTTCGAGATTAAAAAATTTGTGCTGCATCATCTTAAAAATGAAAAGTCCTCTCCTCAGTACCAGTTGAAAAAATATTTCCCAAAAATTTATGGCAACCTGAGAGGCAAGCAATTCGATGTTATGCAGGAATGCGTAATAAGCAATCTGGAGAAGGGGATCGAAATGGGCTTTTACCGAGATAATTTGAATAAAGAATTTATCTCCCGGATCTATTTCTCAGGGATTACCAGCATTAAGGACACCGATCTTTTTCCCACGAATAAATTTGATATCCCCACCCTGACCGATGGTTATCTGGAATATCATATTCGTGGAATTGTAACCAAAAAAGGAAGAACGATACTAAATACTATACTCAACTCAACTCAGAATTGATGAAAATTACAAAATGGTTATTCATCGTTTTATTAGGAACCGCTTTGGTATCAGCACAGGAGCAACCGCATCGCTATTCCCTGGATGAAGCTATTGCCTTTGCCTTGGAAAACAATTATAGCTCGGTCAATGCCAGTAGGGATATGATCGATGCACAGAAACAAAAATGGGAAGTAATAGCAGACGGATTGCCACAGATCAATGCGGCTATCAGTTATCAAAATCAATTGAAACAACCGGTTTCTCTGATCCCAGCAGAATTCTTCGGAGGCGAACCCGGGACCTTTACACCCATCACTTTTGGTCAGCCACAACAAGCCAATGCAACCGCCACACTTAAACAGCAAATTTTTGATGGGTCTTACATTGTTGGGGTACAGGCTACACGTACCTTCCTTGATTACAGCAAGAATAATAAAGAGAAAACAGATCAGGAGGTAAAAGCAGCGGTAGTAAATGCATATGGAAATGTCTTATTGGCACAGGAAACTGTGACAATTGCCCAGAACAACAAGAATACCCTCGAAAAAACCCTTTTCGAAACTCAAAAACTATTTGAAAATGGATTGGGAGATGAGGAAAGTGTTGAACAACTCCAGATCACTTTGTCTTCCGTTGAGAGTGGCTTAAAAAATGCACAGCGACTTGAAGGGATCACACTGCAAATACTGAATCTGGTGATGGGTCTCCCTATTTCAACCCCAACCATACTCACGGAAGATTTAGATGACCTGACACGAGCACAGATCGCATTTAATATGATGGATTCTGAATTAAATATCAAAAACAATGTGGACTACAAGCTTGTGCTAAACCTGAACGAGCAGCGTGAACTAGAATTAAAACTGGCTCGTAGCAGAGCCCTTCCAAAGCTAAATGCATTTGTAAACTATGGAAGTACTTCTTTTAGCGATTCCTTTAATTTTTTTAGTGGAGACCCGGAATGGTTTGATTCTTCCATACTCGGTTTTGATCTTGATATCCCAATTTTTAGTTCTCTCAAACGCTCTGCCAGTACTCAAAGGGCCAAAATTGCCCTGGACAAAGCTAAGACCCAGTTATTTGAAACCGAGGAGCGAGTACGGCTAGATTGGCAGCGGGCACGTAGCGATTTTCAATTTGCCATTGAGGAATACCAAACCAAGAAGAACAATTTAGACTTGGCTGGGCGAATCGAACAAAAGAACCAGATCAAGTATCAGGAGGGCCTTGCTTCCAGTTTTGAGCTACGTCAGGCGCAAACCCAGCTCTATTCAGCACAGCAAGAATACCTCCAATCCATGGTAGATGTCATAAACCGTAAAACTGCCCTGGAAAACATATTGAATCAATAGTGCACGTCATGAACAGCCCAAAAAGAAAAACAATGAGAACATTAGTATCCATATTCACTGCAGCTTTACTATTGAGCAGTTGTGGAAATAGCAACAACACCTCTGTAGAATCATTAATTGCCGATGGTGATCTGGAGGCTATTAAAGCCAAACGAGAGGATCTAAATACAAGACAGAAAGACTTAACAGAGGAGATAAGACTCTTGGATTCCGTGGTTAATATCATGGATATAAACAAAAAATTACCCCTGGTAAGCACTCTTGAAGTACAAACAAAAAACTTCAATCATTTCCTTGAATTACAAGGAAATGTGAACACAAAGCAGAATGTGCTTATCTATCCTGAAATGCAGGGAACGTTGTACCGGGTATATGTCAATGAGGGAACGTATGTGCGAAAAGGCCAGCTATTGGGCTTAATAGATGATGGTGGCGCTGCCAGTCAACTTGATCAATTCAAAGCACAGGCCGAATTGGCTAAAACCACTTATGAACGTCAAAAAAGGCTGTGGGAACAAAAAATAGGTTCCGAAATTCAGTACCTGCAGGCTAAAACGAATTACGAAGCCGTCAAAAACCAGGTAGCTCAGGCCCAAAGTCAATTAGGTAAATCCACCTTACGAGCACCTTTTTCAGGTTTTATAGATGAAATATTCCAGGATCAGGGGACCGTGGTGGGTCCGCAAAATGGGCAGCCGGTATTCAGGATCGTGAACCTGAAGAATATGTATGTAGAAGTTGATGTCCCGGAGAAATACCTGGGCGATATCACTCCGGGGAAAGAGGTCAAAGTTTACTTCCCGGTATTGGGTGACAGTGTGAATGCTACGGTGCGACAAACAGGGAATTTTATCAACCCTACAAATCGATCTTTTAGCGTTGAAGTAGGGATCCCTAATAATGAAGGTTTGATAAAACCTAATTTAACAGCCAGGGTGGCTATTAATGATTACTCAAATGAGGCCGCTATTCTCATTCCACAAAGTATTATTTCTGAAAATGCCAAGGGCGATCAATATGTCTACATAACCAAAAAAGCCGATGACTCCGAGGCGATTATTACCTACAGAAATATTATTAGTACAGGCAGAACCCAGGGAGATCTGATCGAAGTGTTAGACGGATTAGAAGAAGGCGATCAAGTGATCATCGAAGGGGCACGTACGGTGCGCGATGGACAGGAAGTAATCATTATTGAAGGATAGACCTATGAGCAAATTAGAAAGAAACGCTAACAAAGAGTTCAGGTTATCGTCATGGGCAATTGATAACCCTTCCATAATCTATGTATTGATCGGCATCTTCCTTTTTGTAGGATTGTCTTCCTATTTCGCTATGCCAAGGGAGGATTTTCCGGAAGTAAAAGAAACCAAGATCTACATCAGCACCCCTTATCCGGGCAATACAGCTGAAGACATAGAAAGGCTCCTTACCGATCCGCTGGAAGACAAATTAAAAAACCTCAGCAATGTCGTAGAGATCACGTCCACTTCCCAGGAAGATTACGGGATGATCGTCGTTGAGTTTGATGAGGACGTCAGCGTGGAAGTGGCCAAACAACGTGTAAAGGATGAAGTAGATAGTGAAAAAGCTGGGGAGGATTGGCCCATATTTAATGGGGCCAAGGTAGAGCCTAATGTTTTTGATCTAAACTTGTCTGAATCTTTCCCGATTATGAACGTAAACATAACCGGAGATTACCCTGTAGACAGGCTAAAAGAATATGCGGAATACCTGGAAGATGAAATTGAAGATCTCCCCCAGATCAAGGAAGTAGATATCAGAGGGGCACAGGAAAAAGAAGTTGAAATTGCTGTCGACATTTATAAAATGATGGCGGCCAAGGTAAGTTTTCAAGATCTGTTAGATGCCATTTCCAATGGCAATACAACCA
>JAHHLF010000220.1 GCA_018679315.1 Bacteroidia bacterium
AGGTTGGTGTGATCGTCCAACCCCAATTAGTATTGGTTATCACAAAATTCCTTGACACCTTACCGGCACGACAATTGGCTAATGGGAAGGCCGAAATGTTCAAGCACGGCTTGATACACGACGCTGCGTATTGGTCTGAAATGATAGGCGATAATGGGGGTCCTGATACCCATATAAAGCGTTCTGTAGAGATCAAGAACGAAATCGTATCCAAGGATTTCAAGGAAACGAATTTGCGAAAGATCCTGAATTTCGGACATACCCTTGGCCATGCGATCGAATCACACTTTTTGGCAAGCAAGGATGCACTGTTATTTCACGGTGAAGCCATTATAGCTGGTATGATTCTGGAAGGATACTTATCCCATCAGCTTACAGGTCTGGGGCAAGATCAGCTAGAAGAGATCACGGATGCTTTAAACCAGCGATACGACAAAATTGAATTTACAGAAAGTGATATCCAGGCCATAAGCGATCTATTGGTCTTCGATAAAAAGAATACGCATGGACAGATCAATTTTGTGCTGCTCTCAAGTATCGGGGAGGCTACTTTTGATGTTACTGTACCTGAAAATATGATCCATAAAGCCTTCGCATACTACAAGGAATCATAAGTTCATATACTATTTTCGGCGCTTGACAACTCTTTGAGTCTCTGCTTCAAAAAAAAACCTAGATTGCTTTTAGTAACCAAACCAGTGCGTCCAACCTCTATTGGGTTGTAGGCCAAAACCTGCCCATGAAACGCTTACTTATTGACTACAAGAAACTCGATCAAGAAACTGCATTGCTGTTATTGGATGCCTACCCTGATGGGTACGGAGATGAAGATATCATTTCCTTTAAAACTGCCCAAGGGGATATTATCCAGGCCGTGGAGTTACGTACCAGTGAGATCTGGTACCTGGTAAAGATCAACAAAAACACATCACACTTCCTATCTGAGGCGTTGTCTCAAACCGACCATGCAGACGAAATCCCGGAGGATATCAGGCCGCCTGATGCGGATCTTGATCCGGATATAGAAGCAGAAGTTGACGGAAAGGGAGAAGAATATTAGAGGTAACGCTCTTTGAGGATTCCCTTATGATGTTTTTGATGACCACAAATCATAAAACCCAAGGCACCCACACTTACTATGGTATTGCTGGCTGTACCCTTCCTATGTAGTATTTTTTCCGGAAAACTTTGAAACAACGACAGGGTTGACTGCCGAACGCTTTTGTATTCTTCAATTATACTGGCAAGTGTTCTATCATTCGCATTCGACTGAGGCACGTAGGCATCCTGATCAAAACTGGCCAAAGGCGTAATATCTCCTCTTCCAATTCTCAAGGCACGATATTGAAATACCCGTTCAGCATCCAGGATATGCACCAAGACTTCCGCTACCGTCCATTTGCCTTCATCGTATTTATATAAGAGTTTATGTTCTGGGATACTGGCGAGGAATTGTGGGTAATTAACAAGCTGACGCTCAAGCATTTCGAGCAGATCTACTTCTCCCAATGCCTGAATATATGGTTCGTAAAAAGAATGGTAATCGCCTTTTGCTAGATCAGAACGTTTCATTCCTCGTCGTTTAAAGATTTAGAGTTCATTAAAAATCGTATGCATCAAGCGTTTCTTGTCATTGATGCTTTCTTCCAGGGAAATCATCGTTTCTGTCCGACTGATGCCATCTATATCATCAATTTTAAAAATGATGTTCTTCGCGTGAGTGGTGTCTTTCGCACGAATCTTGCAAAAAATGTTGAATTTCCCAGTGGTTATATGCGCTACGGTTACATTCGGAATTTCCTTTAACCGTTCCAGCACAAATTTAGTCTGATGGGTCTTCTCAAGGAAAATGCCCACATATGCGATAAAGGAATATCCCAGCTTCACATAATCCAGCGTTAAAGAAGATCCCTGAATAATCCCCGCTTCTTCCATTTTTCGGACCCTAACGTGCACTGTCCCGGCCGATATCAGCAACTTTTTCGCGATATCGGTAAATGGCGTTCTGGTATTATCTATCAGGATGTCCAGGATCTGGTGATCTATCTCATCAAGCTTAACTTTTCCCATGCGTAAAATTTTGAGCAAAATTATGGATTTAAGAAATAATATTCAACAAATCGGCCGATTGTTTAAAAAAAGCTTAACAAAGAGGACGTTTTAGGTCTTTTTATTCAAATAAATGCAGAAAGCCTGGAGTCGGCCTTTAGGGCACTTACATCC
>JAHHLF010000087.1 GCA_018679315.1 Bacteroidia bacterium
AAGGAAGTAGATATCAGAGGGGCACAGGAAAAAGAAGTTGAAATTGCTGTCGACATTTATAAAATGATGGCGGCCAAGGTAAGTTTTCAAGATCTGTTAGATGCCATTTCCAATGGCAATACAACCATGTCTGCCGGAAATCTTAAAGTCAGCGGACAACGCAGAACGATCCGAATTCTCGGGGAAATAGAAGACCCTTCAGAATTGGGCAATTTTGTCGTAAAATCTGAGAATGATGCTCCGGTATATTTAAAGGACATTGCCGATGTATTTTTTAAAGAAGAAGATAAGACTACTTATGCGCGGGATCGGGGTAACAGCGTAGTCATGCTGGATATTAAAAAGCGTGCCGGCAAAAATGCCATTACTGCAGCCGATCAAATAAGGGAAATTATCGCAGATACCCGGGAGAACTATTTCCCTCAGGATCTGATAGTAACTATTGCCAATGACTCTTCCAGCAGAACATTAAACCAGGTAGACGATCTGGTGAACAATATCATTTTTGGGATCATCCTGGTAGTGACCGTGCTCATGTTCTTCCTGGGATTCAGGAATGCGTTGTTTGTTGGTTTTGCCATCCCAATGTCTATGTTCATGTCTTTTATGATCCTCTCTGCCCTGGGATACACCTTAAATACAATGATCTTATTCGGACTCATTATGGGGCTAGGAATGCTGGTGGATAATGGGGTGGTAGTCGTAGAGAATGTATACCGACTGATGGACGAAGAAGGCATGTCGCGCATTGAAGCAGCTAAAAAAGGAATAGGTGAAATTGCCGTTCCCATCATTATATCCACAGTTACAACAGTGGCTGCATTTATACCACTAGGTTTGTGGCCGGGTATGATGGGAGATTTTATGATCTTCTTCCCGATCACGCTTTCTGTTGTGCTGGGCTCTTCATTATTTGTCGCCATTTTTATGAACTCCATGCTCGTTTCTAAATTCATGGAAGTAGGCGAAAAACGATTGACGAGAAAGCAATTGATCCGAATCTCACTGATCCTTGGAGGCTTTGGAATATTTATCATGCTTGTTGGTGGTGAAGTGAGAGGCCTTGGCTCCTTGATGATCGTAATTGCCGGTTTGTTCTGGTTATATAAATACGGACTCAAAGGACTGACTATTAAATTTCAGGAGGTTTTCCTATCGAGAATGGAACAGTTCTACGAGAGAAATTTACGCTTTGCCTTACGCGGAAGGAATGTCTACTGGTTTTTTGGGGTTACAGTACTTATGCTGATCGCCGCATTTATGGCTTTTGGCGTATCCGTTGCCAGTGAGCGTACGAAAATCGAATTCTTTCCGGACAATACCCCCAATGAGATCTATGTGTATATAGAATATCCACAGGGGACCGATATTGACAAAACCAATGAGATCACTCAAGATATTGAGCGCAGGGTTTATGCCATAACGGATGGTGCTAAATATGTAAGTGAAGATCATAATTACCTGGTATCTACAAGTATTTCCCAGGTAGGAAAAGGTGCAGAAAACCCATTTACTGAAGGGGGCTCTTCTGCAGAAATGCCCCATCGTGGAAAAATGACGATATCAATGCGCGAATTTAAGTTCAGGGAAGGAAAAGATACGGAAGAATTACGCAAGGAAATTCAGGATGGATTGAAAGGCATCTATCCCGGACTCGCTATTTCAGTGGAGAAAGATGCAGTAGGCCCACCGGCTGGTTATCCCATCAATATTGAATTGGAAGGGCTGAACTATGATACCCTTATCAATACGGCTGAGCGTATGCGCAATTTCATCAACACCAAAAACATTGCCGGAATTGAGGAATTAAAGATCGATGTAAATAAGAGCAAACCGAGTATGCAGGTTGTTGTCGATAGGGAAAAAGCCGGGGAACTCGGGGTCTCTGTTGGCCAGGTTGGGATGCAGCTCAGGCGTTCCATCTTTGGAGATAAAGCCGGTATCTACAAAAAAGACGGAGAAGATTACGACATCAATGTTCGGTTTAATGAAGACCTGAGATACAATCCCAGCGCTTTATTCAATCAGAATATCATTTTCAGAGACCAGGCTTCAGGGAAGATCAAAGAGATCCCGGTCTCAGCTGTGGCGGCTCAAAGAAATACCTCTTCCTTCAGTGCGATCAAGCACAGAGACACAAGACGTGTCGTTACCGTTTATTCGGGATTAAAACCCGGTTTTACAGATGCCGGGGCTATTGTCTCGGACATCAGAAAAGCGATGGAGGACTATCCCGGGTTGCCTGCCGGAGTAAAAGTAGATTATACCGGGCAAATAGAAGAGCAGAACAAACAGCAGGATTTCCTGAACGGGGCATTTCTGACCGGGCTTGGATTGATTATGCTCATATTGGTATTTCAATTTAGTGGTATCTCCAAACCACTGATCATTATGACAGCCATATTTCTAAGCTTTATTGGTGTGTTTGGCGGATTGATCATCACGGGATGGCCGTTTGTGATCATGATGACCATGATGGGGATTATTTCCCTGGCGGGAATTGTCGTAAACAATGGAGTGGTCTTACTGGATTATATTCAGATCCTGATTGACCGTAAAAAGTTGGATCTTCAAATGGAGGAAAGCAACTTATTGAATCGGGAACAGGTCACTGAACTTATTGTAAAAGGAGGTAAAGCACGTCTTCGCCCGGTGATCCTAACGGCAATTACCACGGTTTTGGGACTTATCCCACTGGCCATTGGCCTCAATATTGATTTCTTTTCACTCTTTACCAACTTTGATCCTAAGATCTATGTAGGTGGAGACAATGTGATCTTCTGGGGACCCCTGGCATGGACTGTTATTTTTGGTTTGATCGTAGCTACTTTTCTAACGCTGATCATTGTTCCGGTACTCTTTAACATTGTGTACAGGATCAAAATTTGGCTGCGTCCGAGTAAGGTTGTCCGGGAAAAGAAGGAAGATCTTGATTTAGCCGCATAAAAAACCCCGTAGTACGAACTACGGGGCTCTTTCTAATAATTATTTGGTTTACTCATTCTCTGAAAGCGGTGTTGGTGATACATTGAATATCTGATCCCCTGCTCTGTCAATAGGTAATGTACTAGACAGGTTATAACGTCTCAGATCAAACATTCTGTGATTCTCACACCACAAAGAGTATCTCCTTTGGTTCAACATCTCTGTTGTCAGATCATCAGCCGTTTGCAATCCGCTATAATTAGGTAGACCTGCTGAATTTCTAACCACGTTCAAGGCATCTTCTGCATCCTGCAGATTATTAGCAAGGATACTTGCTTCCGCATAAACCAAAACCAACTCTTCATTTCGCAACATATCAATTGGCGAAATGTTGGTTGCATAAAGAGCCGTTTGATTCGTACCCGATAATTCATCCTGTGTGGTTGGATTTGAACGCACGGATGTTTTCGTGGTTACCCGAGTATCTCCGGCTTCTGCATCCGCGATCCAGGAATCATGAACAATGATCTGATCTCCATTGTTGTCTGTTATTTTAAACAGGCCATTTGTGAAATCACCACTGTCCAAGCTGTATATATGCTTAGGCCCTGCGGTCAGGTCACCCATCAAATCAAAATAAGAAGATCCAAGTGCGCTTAATGCGCCACTACTATCCCCGTCATACAAGGCCGCTACAGCTGCAACAGCTCTATTGAACTGACCAAATGTACTGGGCGTGTCCAATCCTTCAAATCCAGCTAATGAGAAGGCAAAAGAACCTCCTGCACCATTTAGATCTGATTGAGCCTCATCCAGCAAAGAGCGAACAGAAGCCAGGGCCGCACCAAAATCCAATATGGGACCCAGGTTATTAGGATCCGCTACATCAAGACGAGCCCGATCGTAGGACTTAAGTACTTCTATCAATTCGTAGGCAATGACTGTTTTAGCGAAGCCTCGATATCCTGCTTTTTCTGCATCCGTAGCTGAGCTGGTATTCTCAATTGATTGAAGCAAAATGTTAGCATTCTTGATCGCCCTATATCGCCCGCCCCAGGGAGCCGTTGAGTAAAACGAGTTGTTATCTAAAGTTCCCCCGTCGGCGCCTAAAAGATCTCCTGTATTCCTCGGGTCTGCATCAAATAAATACAATTCCCTGGCCATGGTTCCGGACGCTGTTGTCTGGATCGCCAGGTTATTCCTCATCGCAGATTCAATCCCCACGACCAGATTATTTAATTGATTAATTGATGCCTCTGTCAATACCCCCTCCAAGCTGGGCCTGTTAGGGTCTACTTGTTCATCAAAGCTGCATGCCGTCAATAGTCCTCCCATAACAGCAATGAAAATCAAACTTTTCATTTTTCTTTTTATATCTATAAAATTCATAGCTATCATTTTAGAAGTTTACATTTAGGTGGAAATAAAACTGCTTCGTACTCGGGAAGGGCGTTACTTCTATCCCTGAAGACAAGCCGGCTCCACC
>JAHHLF010000040.1 GCA_018679315.1 Bacteroidia bacterium
ATGGTGAGATCACCGAAGAACAGGCTGTCTATGCACACAAGAAACAGAAGGCTGAAGAGATCCTGCGCATTCAGGCAGATCGATTTCACGAGATTCAGGTAAAAAGCCTTTCATAAAAAAAGCCGATCTATTACAGATCGGCTTTTCACCTTGGTGTTGCATGAGTAAGATCAAGCAAAGCAGGTTAACTCAGTAGCTAGAATTTTAAGTACGATCTCCTTTTTGTTGACATCTATATCCCATATTTGATACACCTCAGAGGATTGATCACACTCGATAAATCCTTTTAATTTGTTGCTATTACTATTCATAATTATTTCGATTTAATTGTTTGTTAATAATTCTTTTTTGATGTGCCCGACTCCTTAGATGCCTAAGAAATTTGTTCGATGGGATAATCAGAAATATCTCATGGTCAAACTCAAACTACGATGCTATGCGATAATGCCATGCAATTCGCGTCAATTGACCCAATATAGTTACAGAATCACGCATGCTCAGCTTAGACCCGTCGGCGTGGATCCATCTTTTCAAGGGTTGTTCGCATATTAGCGACTTTGCTCTTTCCTTGCCATAGATCTTTCGCATGCGCACAAAGATCTCCACGTCAAATAACCACTTTGTAATGAAGCTATTCGTCAATACAACAGCTGCCAGGTTACGATCCATTACTTTTGCTCCGCATTGGGTGTCCTTGAAACCCATTCCTAACAAGCCCTGAATAATCAGATTGATCGTTTTGCTAATAATTTTGCGGGCCGATTGTTTTGTGATAGTGGCTCCCATCCTGTGAATTCTGGAGCCGCTTACGATTTGGTAGTCAGAACTTTCCAGTGTGTTAACCAATTCATTAAAATCACTGAGATCCGTTGATAAATCTGCATCGAGATAGCCGATATAATCCAGCTGCCGGTCTTGAAGCAAATGCAGTGTTCCCTGACGGACAGCCTCGGCTTTACCTCCATTTTTTACACAATTCACGATGCTAATGGAATCTTCGTAGCCAGTTCTCAATTGCTCCAGAACTGCCAGTGTATTATCCGTACTGCCATCATTGACAAAACAAAAATGGTACCCGCGATTTTGTTGGAGGAATTCTCTAAAAACTTTTCCTGATATTCTGTTTTCTTCGTTATAACAGGGAATCACTACACCCACACAATATTTGTGAAGATATTGGTTCTGATGCACCTCCATAAATGAAGCCTGTAATGGGTTTATACCGAGCAGGCTCTGAATTCGCATAAGTACTTCGTTAAGACTGATAGGTTTTTTCATAAAATCGTTAATCCCTAACTCGTAGGCTTGTTTTATGGTTTCCTCTCCGGTCTTTCCCGACATGATTAAAACAGGTGTTTGCGATTTTCTTTTCTGACGGATGTATTTGACAACTTCAAGACCGCTTATATACGGCATATTGATATCAAGGATCACAAGGTCGGGCTGATAGGAATCGTAAAGCTTCATACCCTGTTCGGCCGTGGAGGCAGTTTTAACTTCCAAACCAGCGTCTTCCAGTCGTTTTACCAGAGACATCAAGATGAGTTGTTGATCGTCTATTGCAAGAATTTTCATGGGTCAAGTATTTAATATTATTTTCAGTAAGATTCGTTCACGTTTTTTATTAACGTTGCCGCAAATCTATAACAGAATGAATGCCTGAATAGATGGACAAAGTCCAATAGCAATTATCTGTAGACGAATGGCAAGACTTGAAAGATGGGCGATAATGGTAAAAGACCAGATTATATCTAACTTTGACCTGATATATTTTCTTACAACCTAATTAATGCAAAGGACCCATATTCTCCTGATCCTGGCACTTGTCTTCGGCCTTGCACTGCACGGATCTGCAATTTTCTTTACCCTGGAAGAAACGTATGATGCCTATGTTCATCTTTTTTTTGCCGAGCATTATGCGTCTAACTGGTTCGAACATTGGAATTATAAATGGTATACAGGGTTTACCGTCCACGGTTATCCGCCCCTGGTCCACCAGCTCCTGGCACTAATTTCCCTTGTGGGCGGGCTAAAATTTGCCCTGTACACCATCGCTTTTTTGAGCATTATTCTTTTTATCACCGGCGTCTACAGATATAGCCTGATGTTAAGCGGAAAGGAGATCATAGCTGGTTGTACAGCCCTCCTCGCCGTTTTATCCACCTCATTTATTGAAACCCTTCATCTCTTTGGGCAGTTACCCAGCATTGTAGGGTTGGGGCTTTTACTCCATGCCTTACCCGAAATATACCTGTGGATCCGCAAAGGCTTCAAAATGCAGCTGATCACTGCATTATGCCTGCTAGCCATTATGGTCTGTTCGCATCATGTAACTCCTATTTTCGGGATGGTATTTTTTGTTTTTCCGGTGATCGGACTGGCGATCATGGATAATGCGAAAGATCAAACGGGGGATTGGAAAAAAGTTAAATTCCGCATTTTTTTTAATGAATTCCGCAAAGTCTTTTGGAGAATTCTCGGCTTCGGGACAACGTCCCTGGCCTTGATCATCATCTGTATCCTTCCCTATTGGATCAATTCAAGGGTAAATCCGATTACGCAGGTTCCCATACCGCACGGTTCGAGAGATAACTTCCTAGAAATGGCTTCGTCCGGCCTGGTTTTTTTCCTGATCCCATGGGGGGTGCTTTTATTTATTATGCCCTTCCTGTTTTACCGATTCTTTAATAAGCGATACATCTTTTTCGGTTTGTCGCTTGCCTTGTTGACCATTCTGGGAACAGGTGGTACGACACCGATTCCCAAGATCATCCTGGGCGAAAATGCCTTTAACATACTAACACTTGACCGCTTTACCCTCTGGGCTACAATACTTGTACTCCCGTTATTTGGGGAGTTCGCATATCGATTTCTAAAAGGCGATATAAAAGAACGTATACTTCAGAGCAGCGGATCGATGGTGCTGCGCATCCAGGGATTTCTTCTTGCGGGCGTCTTTTTATTTATGATCGTATTGACCATGAGCCTGGGATATTTCCGTCCCGCCCAACCGGAAAAAATAAACATGTTGCCGATCGTAAACTTTCTGAACCAGGACCAGCACGACCGGTGGCGATATCTAACCCTGGGGTTTGGCGATCAGATGGCGTGGCTTTCGGCACAGACGGAAGCCAAAACCGTGGATGGAAATTACCACTCCGCCCGAAGGTTACCGGAACTGACGAGCAGGGCGATCGAGCGATTGGAAAATTCAAAATATAAAGGAATTGAGGGTATTGGATCCCTGCAGCAATTTTTGACTACACCAGAGAAATATCATTTAAAATATATTTTCTCTAACGATAAATTCTATGACCCGATTCTCTTCTATTGTGGTTGGCAACGGTTGAACCAATTGGAAAACGGCGTCGCCGTTTGGGAACGCTTGAACGTATCACCGCTACCCACCCTTTTACCCCGGGAGGAAGTACCTGGTATACTCAGGAGGATGTGGGGTATCATACCTGTAACGACCGTATTGGTGGCCTTAATTCTCATCGGCTATCGAATAATGAAGAGAAGTCGTAAGGAAACCAAATCCTTTCTTGCTGTTTACGAGCAGGCCGCATCTGCGTATAAGATGTCCAGTAAAATGCTCTTATACCTGCAAATTTGGATCCTTTTGATCTTCGTACTTGCACTTTACGGAATTTACAGTTTCTATGTGGAAAATGCCGACCAGTATTCGCCCGAAAATGTAGTACAAGCCTATTATGACGCCATCGACTTTAAAGAATTCGAGCAGGCACATTCCTACATGGACCCCGATGCGAACGTATCCTTAGACCGGTTCATGCTACAGATATCGACAACCGACGGCTTATTGAACTCCTACGCCAAATTGGATCGCATAGGGGTCAAAATTCTCAATCAAATCGACAATAAAGCCGTAGCTCAGGTCTATACCAAGTGGGTCACGCCCCTGGAATCCATTGAGAAGGAATACGACCATCTTCTGGTCAGAAAGAAAGGAGACTGGTTCATCGTTCCGGATGCCGTAGATACGGATATTCCTCCGGATCAGTTATTTACGGAAAATCAAGTTGCCTATTTCAATCAGGGGCGACGCCAGATCTCTTCACAACAAACCCATTACGATGATATCTTGGAACAGCCTTTGCTTCGGGTGATATCGTCCAAACTGGTTCGCTTGGGCGGGCAATACAGTATTATTGGGGAGATCCAGAATATAGATAATGTGCCTGCAGATGTCATGATCCGGGCTACCTTGTATGATGAGTCTGGGGCAGAATTGGCCGAATATGATGCCAGATACCTGCTTAAACACAAACTGATGCCTCGGGAAACGACAGTATTTCGGGTGGATTTCGAAGATGTCGCCTGGCAAGATGCCTCTGAGGCAATTCCAAGTTCATACGAGCCGGAACAGTTTACACCAGCTAAATTAGAGGCTGCACCCAGGTATTTCAATTTGCAATGCGCCGGTAATATCACTAACAAGGACCTCTTTAAGAAAGTAGCCCTTCAACAGCTTAAGATCGATGGAAAACGGATGCAAGGGACTTTGTTTAATTCGGGAATTCAAGAAATAACGGTACCCCAATTGCTGGTATCCTATTATGGCAAAGACCAGGAATTGCTCTGGGTTGATCATCAGTTCCTTCAGGAAGGAATACGGGTCCAGAGAAAAAAGAAATTCCAGTACCCTTTGCTGGAACTCTCGGATTTGGAAGTGCTCAACGAGGACATGTCACTCAACTTTGTTAATGGTCTGCCCAATCCGGTTGGTAATTCGAATGAACAAGCTAACTATAAAGAACATATGAATCGATTGCTGCAACCCTGTCAAAACGATGGTTATGACTTTGTGAAAATCGATCTAAACGCCTATGTGGGAAATCCAAAATAGTAGTCTTATAGCCGTATTGGCAGTTGCCTTTAGCGTGCTGTTGACCAGCTGCAATTCAGATGGCCAATCGCTCGCTGCAGAAGTCCCTGTATTTCAACGCTTGGATACCGTAGACGTTATGATCGCGGGAGATCCGGGCCGATTGGCATTTTTGGGTCCCGATGGTATCGATGCCTATCTGCAGCTGGACAATAGTTATGGCAGCGTCGTGTTATCCCCGAATAGTAAGGAGCGAGGATTGGTGTTTTTTCTACCCGATCCGATCACTCAGGTGGCCGGACTATGTACCTGGAAACTTATCCATAAAAACCAGGTCGTATTCAATGGCGACCTTTCGATTCTTCCACATACAGAGTCCGGGATCAGAATGGAATCTTACCTGGGTCCGAAGGATATTATAGCCGGGGATTCAGGCAAGGCTATGGTAGTTTCGATCCCCACCGATCCTTTTGATAATCCCCTCCCCGACGGTACTCCTGTAAGGATTGAAGAACGATTCAAAGGGGCAACTGAATCTATTATTGACTCCCTTCATCATCTGATCAGTTGGCGGCGAATAAAGCCTGAAACAAGATCAGGCCGGATTTTTGTAAAAACGATAGCAGGAAGTAGCCCATCCATTGAAATGTATACTGATGTCAGTTCCGGTGCAGGAACCGACTTTGAGATCAGCTATGAACGAAATCATGATTTCGCAGATGGTAACCAGGTCATCCGATTAAAGACTTCTGTGATCAAAGATCGCTTTGAAAATACAGTGACTGACGGCACCCTGGTGACCTTTCATATCGAAAGCGGCGAAGGAGCCTCCCTCTATACCAATGCTACGACCGTAAACGGCATCGCTGTTGCCAAAATAGTGCATCCTGAAGTTGCAAGCCAGTGGAAGCTCACGGCAATTATTGCCGGAGTAGCAAGCAGTAACACCCTGGAATTGAATTTCAATAGTGCGGTTGAGGAATTTGAAGCAGCCTTTTCAGCTGAGAACCAAATCCTCTCAATAGGTCCGATTAATGGTTTTATGGGTCAGCTTGTTCCCGATTTTACCCCGGCTGTGATCACCGTGAGCTATGGGGATGGCCGTAATGAAAGGATGACGGTGTACACCCGAGACGGATATGCCAAACTCGATGTGACAAGCCTTATATCCGAAAGCCCCCCGATACAATTTGAAATCCGCATTCTGGGCCGGACTAAAACCACTAAGCTTTAACATATGCTGGGCACGTTTACAATTCGGATTCGAAGGGGATTGATGATCCTTGCAGCGGTTCTACTGAACGGAGGGATTTTATTGGGTATTGGAGCCATCCTTGTTTTTCTGAATACCGGAGCTGACCGCAGTTCAATTCTGCACCTGGATACCGAAATAAAATCGGTATACAGGCCCCTTGTCCAGATAGAACCTCAAACCAATGAGGGTCGGCCTATCGATGCCGCTGCCGGGGAGAAGTTGATACGAGACTACCTCAACGCCTGGTATACACAAAATGAAGCATTGAGATACAACGATCCCTTACTGATGCGGGACTACTATACGGATAGCGCCTATGCCAAATTAAAACGCATGATCAACCTGAACCGAGAATCAGAAGTAAGCGTACAACAGACCACCTTGGCACATACAATTTCACTCGACTTTTACAGTGAAGATGGCAAATTGGCAACCCTTTCAGACAGAAATGTCGAAATGTATAAACAGATCTGGAAGAATGAAGGGTTACAGGTCGAAAGCAAGGACACGAGTAACTATCGCGTTGTCCTCTTCCTGGAAGACAATTCCTGGCGGATCAGGCATATGCTAAGATCAGCATCTGCACCAATGGGCAAAACGAATATTGATTACGACAGTGATTCATTAAACATGATAACAGGGGTCAAAGGCCTGAATTACTACCCACAGGATCAGCCTTGGAATATGTTCGGTTCCGATTTTGACCTGAAGGCAATTGAAGCCGACTTTATGAAGATTCAGGAAATGGGTCTGAACACTATTCGGATATTCATTCCGTATGAGGAATTTGGAGGTCCCGACATTCGATCCGGGCACCTCGACCAACTCAAGCAGGTTATGGATGCAGCAGAAGCTGAAAGGATCAATGTGCTCCTTACTTTATTTGATTTCTACGGCAACTATGACTTGGCGGATTGGACATTGAATTTCCGCCATGCCAGGTCGATCGTGACGGCATTGAAAGAACATCCGGCGCTTTTGGCCTGGGATATTAAAAACGAGCCGGACCTCGACTTTGAAAGCCGGGGCAAGAACAGGGTTTTAGCCTGGCTTCGGGAATTGAGCGCTATTGTAACTACATTGGATCAAGAACATCCTGTAACTATTGGTTGGTCTAATGCAGAGGCTGCTTCCTTATTAAAGGATGAAGTGGACTTCGTTTCATTTCATTATTATGGAGATGCAGATCGTTTTCGTACCGCCTATGAAGAATTGAGGAAGTCGGTACCTGGGAAGACAATACTATTACAGGAATTCGGACTGTCTTCGTATAGTGGGATCTGGAACTTGTTTTCCAGCTCCGAATCCGAACAGGCTGCACACTATGAAACGATTCAGGATGTTGTATCAGAGCTCCAAATACCTTTTCTATTTTGGACCTTATATGATTTTCCTGACGTTCCGCAAAAAGTGGTTGGCCGATTGCCGTGGCGAAGAATACCACAAAAAAATTATGGCTGTTTTGATGATGAAGGAAACCCTAAAGAGGCCTATACCATTATCAAACAAAAATGAAAAGGAGCAGCCTGCCAGACCACTCCCCTTCTCCTTAACCCAACCAATAAAATTTGTAATTAGGCCTCTATGTGCGCTTCCGTCTTCTTTGGCAGCACCCATTCAAATCCGGTTTTATATTTCTCGCCCAATGCTTTGAAATAATCCGTATAGGTCTGCGTGATGACAGACATTGGCAGGGAGCAAGCCGCTTTATAATTGGTTTTCCCAATCTCAACCCGATACATCTCATTCTCCAGGATGTTTTGAATGGCATCGGCCAGGGAACTTGCAGAATCGGGTTCAAAGAACTCTCCGGTATAGCCTTCTTCACGCACTAGAATACCCAGGTCACCTAAATCCGGTAGTACGGTCGCCTTGCCATAACTTCCAGCTTGGTGGAGCACACCCGAACTTCCGGTGGTTGAGGTATATGGGAAAACCACTACCGCACTTTGTCCAAAAATCACAGGTACATCTTCTTCGGCAACATAACCCGTAAACCGCAATTGGGAGATATGCCCATAGGTTTCTCGCAGACCATCGATATAACCCGGTGTATTGGGACTATCGGTTCCGGCAATCACGATCTCGATATCCAAATCGCAACGTGACCGGATCAATTCTACGGCTTCGATAAGAATTTCAGCCTTTTTGTAGGTGCCGAATTTACCAAATGCCATGACCTGTAGCGGGCCAGACGGTAAGGAATAATCGGGTTCCGGTGGTGTCTCAAACGATCCATGCGGGACAAGGGCAATATTCTTGGCCTTGTACTTTTTTTCAAGGATATCAACATATTTACTGATGGTCACAGCCAATACGTCAGAGGCCAGGAT
>JAHHLF010000062.1 GCA_018679315.1 Bacteroidia bacterium
GGCCATGAGTAATCCCATGGCTGTGAAAGAACTGGAAAAGATACCGGAAGTGCTCGAATGTCATTATACCACTGGAGACTGGTCTATCCTGGTAAAAATTTTGTGCAAAGACAATGAGCATTTAATGCATGTTCTAAACAAAAATATTCAGCAAATATCCGGTGTGTCCCGGACAGAAACTTTTATCTCTCTGGCTCAGCAGATAGATCGACAGATCGCCATCTAATGGAAACTTCTTTTTCTATGGTAAGGCTGTACTTTTTTGGCCCTTTTTTTTGTCTATGGCTTAGCACCTCTCTCATATTCGCACAGGAAGTTGATCAGGATAGCCTGAATGTTCCCAACCAGCAATTAGAATTGCGGCATGACAACGATTTCCTATTAACCACAGATAAATATTACTCCTCCGGACTCTTTCTGACCTATAGAAAAAAACTAAAGAAAGGATTGTTATCTCCATGGGATGAACAAGTAGCTATCTCAGTATTACAACAAGTCTACACACCATCGAACATACAATCGGAAGTACTTTCAGATCATGACAGGCCTTATGCGGCATTTACAGGACTCCAATTTAATTGGGCTAGCACAAGCGATCGATGGCATATAGGGATAGACGGGCTATTAGGTCAAGCAGGGCCTGATTCCGGTGCGGGGAATTTCCAACGATGGTACCACAATGCCGTTGTTATATCACCACCCCCGGTATGGGAAGGCGAGATCGCCAATAGCTTCCATTCCAATATCTATCTGAAAGCGGTCAGGGAATGGGAGTGGATACCTAATCCGTTTGGGATTCGTGCAGCGGTAGAACTAAACAGCGCTGCAGGGAGTAAGGATATATTTTTAGAACCCGGAATTGCATTACATTTTGGCAGGCGCAATCCAATGCGACAAAGCATTGCTTATGAACAACTCGGATCTCTGGAAAGGGAGATCTACTTTACCTTGCGACTTAGTCAGCGCTATGTCTATCGAAATTCGCTGATAGAAGGGCACCCTTCCGGAGACGAATCCCCGCTGGTATTTTCCCCGGAAAAAGAAGTCCTTCATATAGGGTTCGACTTGTACCACAGGTTTAAAAGACATGACTATAAAGTAAGCTACCGTTATCTTGGACCTGAAGTCCTGGATAACGGCAGTCATAATTATTTGATCTTATCGTACGCCTATAGTTTTGGCTCTTAGTCTCGTCCCGCTACGCGAAAGGCGAAGTAGACAAGTGTTGCAAGGGATCCGATCGCCGCAGCAACATAAGTCCTTGCCGCCCATTTCAAGGCATCTTCAGCCCCTGCATACTCCTCCTGGCTTACCATATTCTTCCGCTTTAACCAGGCCAGGGCCCTATTGCTTGCATCGTATTCTACAGGTAGCGTAACAAAGCTAAAAAGGGTCCCCATGCCAAACAAGCCTACGCCTGCCCAGGCAATAGTACCTCCAAATGCAGTAGAGGACATGAGTGCCAATCCGCCAATGATCACCCACATTGATAACTTAGAGGCCACGGACACAACAGGGACCAATTGAGATCTCATTTGCAACCATTGATAAGAAGAGGCATGCTGCACAGCATGTCCTACTTCGTGCGCAGCAACAGCCGCTGCTGAAGCATTACGCTGGTTATATACACCTTCACTAAGATTTACTGTTTTGTTCTTAGGGTTATAGTGATCTGTAAGCATCCCTTGGGTAGAAATTACCTGTACATCTCGTATTCCGTGATCGGCCAACATCTTTTCAGCGATCTCGGCACCGCTCATTCCGTTTCGTAAATGCACTTTGGAATACTGGGCAAACTTGCTTTTAAGTCGGCCACTAACTAGCATACTAACCAGCATAAAAGCACCGGCAATCAACATATATCCCATATCTATTCCAAACATGTGTATTGTTTTTAGATAGTTAAAATTACGAATGATACAGCAAAAACCCTTCCATAACAAAATTGGAATGAAAACTGACAAAATGTACTGCCATCAGCCTACGATATTCACGATCTTTCCTGGCACTATGATCACTTTCTTAGGCTCTCTGCCCTGAAGTTGTTGTTGGGTCTTCTCGTGGGCCATTACCGCTTCCTCGATCTCATTGGGACCCATTGATAAAGGTAGTTCGAGTTTAAAGCGCATCTTCCCATTAAAGGAAATAGGGTATTCTTTAGTGCTTTCTACCAGGTATTCGGATTTAAATTCTGGGAAAGGTGCATAACTTATACTTTCCTGATGGCCAAGTTTGTTCCATAGTTCCTCGGCTATATGAGGCGCATAAGGCGATAGCGTGATCAATAAGGGCTCTAATATTTCACGGGACTGACATTTTTGCGCGCTAAGCTCATTAACACCTATCATAAAAGTAGATACAGAAGTGTTGAATGAGAAGTTTTCAATATCCTCTTCTACTTTCTTAATGACTTTATGCAAGCTTCGAAAATTTTCCTCAGTAGGTGCATCCCCGGCCACATAGAATTCTCCATTGGCTCCTTGGTGGTATAACTTCCAGAGTTTTTTCAAGAAACCATAAACACCTGTAATCCCTGCTGTATTCCACGGCTTTGCCTGTTCCAGTGGCCCCAGGAACATTTCGTACATGCGAAGGGAATCTGCCCCATAGGTATCACAGATCTCATCGGGGTTCACCACATTGTATTTGGATTTTGACATTTTTTCTACTTCATGACCCACTTTGTACACCCCATCTTCCAATACGAATTTCGCGTCCGCATATTCCGGACGCCATTTTTTAAACCCTTCGATATCCAATTCGCCAGAGGCATTAACAAGCGATACATCAGCATGAATGGGGTCTACCTCCTTGCCTTCGATCAAACCTAAGGAGATCAAGGAATTGGATCCTTTTTCCCGGTATACAAATGCACTGGTTCCAAGGATCATTCCCTGGTTAATCAATTTCCTTGCATATTCCTCCTGCGGAACAATCCCCAGATCAAACAAGAATTTTTGCCAGAATCGTGAATAGAGCAAATGCCCTGTAGCATGTTCGATCCCTCCTATATAAAGGTCTACCTGTTTCCAATACTGAATGGCTTCCTGAGAATAGATAGCCTCCTCATTATGCGGATCCATATAGCGATTGAAATACTGTGAACTTCCCGCCCATCCCGGCATGGTATTCAACTCTAGAGGAAATACCGATTCATGGTCAATTTTGTCATTATGAACAACCGAATTTTTGATCGTATCCCAGGCCCAGACCTCAGCATTTCCCAGAGGAGGTTCCCCGGTTTCAGTCGGAAGATACTTAGCTACCTCAGGCAAATGCAGCGGAAGGTGCTCTTCTGCTATCATTTCGGGGGTTCCATCTACAAAATAGACAGGGAAGGGCTCTCCCCAATATCGCTGTCTACTAAAAACGGCATCCCTCAATCTGTAATTGATCTTTCCTTCTCCCTGACCAATTTTTTCTAATTCTTCAATCACCCTGGCAACAGCCTTTTCATAGCTCAAGCCATCTAGAAAATCAGAATTGGCGATAACTGTATTTTCCTTATCTGCAAAGGCTTCTTCAGAAATATCTATTCCTTTGAAAATATTTGGGATCGGGATATTGAAATGGGTCGCAAAATCATAGTCGCGCTGATCTCCACAAGGTACAGACATAACGGCACCCGTCCCATAGCCTGCCAAGACATAATCCCCTATCCAAATGGGAATTGACTCTTTGCTGAAAGGGTGAACAGCATATGCTCCTGTGAATACACCTGATATTGTCTTTACATCAGAAAGCCTGTCGCGTTCCGATCTTTTGGCAGTAGCCTTGACATAGGCCTCCACGGCTGAGCGTTGAGCCGCAGTCGTTATTTTCGCCACTAGTTCGTGTTCCGGAGCCAGGGTCATAAAAGACGCCCCAAAAATTGTATCAGGTCGGGTGGTAAAAACTTCGATGGGGTAACTAGCGCCATCCGACTCCTGAGTATAAAATGTAACTGTTGCGCCTACTGATCTTCCTATCCAGTTTGTCTGCGCATCTTTTAAAGGCTGGGGCCAGTCGATCGTAGCAAGTCCGTCCAATAAACGCTGTGCATAGGCCGTAATACGCATTATCCATTGGGTCATTTTTTTCCGTTCCACCGGATGACCGCCTCGTTCCGAAACACCGTTTACGATCTCATCATTGGCCAAAACCGTTCCCAGGGCCGGACACCAGTTTACCTCAGTATCTGCCAGGTACGTTAATCTGTAGTGAAGTAGCAATTTCTTTTTCTCTTTCTCAGTAAAACCATTCCAATCTGAAGCGCTGAATTCAGGAGTTTTAGGATCACAGGTCGCATTTACCCTTGTATTTCCTTCTTTTTCAAAACGCTCGATCAATGTTTTAATGGACTGTGCCTTATCCATATCCTGATCGTACCAGGAATTAAAGAGTTGAATAAAAACCCATTGTGTCCACTTGTAATATTTCGGGTCTGAAGTTCGCACTTCGCGATCCCAATCAAAGGAAAATCCAAGTCGGTCTAACTGTTCACGATACCGTTTAATATTCGCCTCTGTTGTAATGGCCGGATGCTGGCCGGTTTGAATGGCATACTGCTCGGCCGGCAGGCCAAATGAATCATAGCCCATTGGGTGCAGCACATTAAATCCTTTATGTCTTTTATAGCGGCTATAAATATCACTTGCAATATATCCCAGCGGATGACCTACATGCAAACCGGCTCCGGAAGGATACGGAAACATATCCAGGGCATAGAATTTCTCTTTATTAGATGTATTCGATACTTTGAACGTATTATGCTCGGCCCAATACGATTGCCAACGCGCTTCTATCTCCCTGAAATTATATTGCATAGATGTCTCTTGTGAACTCCCAAAACACCGAGGCTTATGCGGAGCTTTCATTATCGGGCAAAAATAAGTTTATTCAATTTACTTTCCTATTTTTACACATTCATAGCCCGGCATGAGCAAATCTTTTGAGCGCTTTCAGAAACGCAGATTGATATCGTCCTACTTCTCAGTCGTTTTGAGTATTGCCCTTGTATTATTTTTAATGGGTGTATTGGGATTGCTTATTCTCAATACTAAGAAAATGGCAGATCACTTTAAGGAACAGGTGGTAATCACTGTATTTCTTAAGGATAACGCCAAAAGTGTTGAAGTAGACCAACTTCAAAAAAGCCTTGCGCTGGCAGATTATACCAAATCTACATCCTATGTCAGCAAAGAGGAGGCTGCGGAAAAACACAGTGAGGAGATAGGCGAAGATTTCCTCGAATTCCTTGGTTATAACCCACTGAAAAATTCAATAGATGTACATCTAAATGCCGAATATGTTGCTACGGATTCACTTTCCCATATTGCGACTCAGTTATCGGAGCGAGAT
>JAHHLF010000298.1 GCA_018679315.1 Bacteroidia bacterium
ATGATGACTATGTACGTATGAATTCAGCTAGCTTAAAGGAATGGGGAGCCATGTAATCTCCTTAAATTGAAATAAGAACCCGGGACTATCCCGGGTTTTTTTATGTCTGAATGGGAGGGTTTCGAAGCAGTCGATCAAAACCTTCCAGGATCAATGCCAGGACTATAACCAGCCCACATCCAAAGGCATTCAACCAGAGATAAGACATCCAATCGAACTTAAATCCAACTATGACGATTACCTGCGTTATCAAAGCTGCCGTAAACACAGCATTGCCTCGTATCCACTTAAAGAAGAAGGCAAGCAGAAATATTCCAAGGACATTACCATAAAAAATAGAACCAATAATATTAACCAGTTGTATCAGGTTATCAAATAAGTCTGCCACGCATGCAATTCCTATAGCGATCACACCCCAGAGCAGGGTAAATCCTTTTGAGGCCTTGACATAGTGTGCTTCATTTTCTTCTGTTTTCTTGTTCCGCTTATAGAGATCAAGAGCTGATATGGTCCCCAGGGCATTAAGTTCGCTTGCCGTACTGGACATAGCTGCTGATAGGATCACAGCCAGAAGTAGTCCGATCAATCCCCTGGGAAGAAAATTCAGGATGAAATGAATGAATACGTAGTCCTTATCATTGGTTTCTACCCCGGGGTTAGCTTTTGCGATCACATTTTTGGCGGCTTCCCTGTTAGCTCTTTCTTCCTGATTGATCAATACCATCTGCTCGCTTAATTCCTTTACCTGCGATTGATCTTTCTTATCTATCGCCAGTGAATACAAGCCCTGAACAGACTGCTTATCTGTTTCCAATTTCTCATGTGCATCTACAAGAACCTGGTAATCCTGCGAATAATCGCTATTCATCACAGCCTCAGTTGCCGCTGGATTAAAATTTAATGGGGAAGCATTGAATTGATAAAAAACAAAGACCATGACACCCACGAGTAAAATGAAGAACTGCATGGGTACCTTCAAAACGGCATTAAATATTAATCCGAGCTGACTCTCGCGTACAGATTTACCTGATAAGTAGCGTTGCACCTGGCTCTGATCTGTTCCAAAATATGCCAATGCTAAAAACATTCCCCCGGTTATTCCACTCCAGAAGGTGTATCGGCTAGACGTATTCAGATCGAAATCAAGGATGTTTAATTTTTCATTTGCACCCGCGATCTTTAAAACTTTTGTAAATGTGATATCACCAGGCAAGAAACCAAGAATGAAGAAAAATGCCATGAACATCCCCAGCATGATTACAAACATTTGCTGTTTCTGAGTAACACTTACGGCACGGGTACCCCCTGAAACAGTATAGATAATTACCAGGATGCCAATGATAATGTTCAACGTATTTAAATTCCATCCTAAAACGGCTGATAAGATAATGGCAGGCGCAAAAATGGTAATTCCTGCAGCCAGGCCTCGTTGAATTAAAAACAGGATCGCCGCCAGGGTCCTGGTTTTGAGGTCGAATCGGGATTCCAGAAATTCATAAGCCGTATAGACCTTGAGCCTATGGTACAAGGGAACAAATACCATGCATATAATGATCATGGCAAGTGGCAGGCCGAAATAGAATTGAACAAAGCCCATTCCATCATGGTATGCCTGGCCGGGGGTCGACAGGAAGGTAATTGCACTGGCCTGAGTAGCCATTACAGAAAGGCCTATAGTCCACCACTTCGCACGATGTCCACCCATGACATACTCCTCGACATTGGTGCTACCTCGGGTTTTCCAAACCCCGTAGACCACTATAGATAAGAGTGTTCCTGCCAATATAAGCCAATCTAGTCCACTCATTTAGCCGTATGTGATCATGAGATAAAAGAATATGATGATATACAGGGCGTTCAGTAATAGTACGACCGAGTATTCCTTTTTCCAGGTGAAAGTTTCAAATATGGATCTATCCTTTGGTATCATGTGTTTCTTCGGGATCTGCTTTTCCAATGGAGAGCATGTTGGCAAATAGTTTATACGCTCCGGATACGCCAGCGGGTAATTCCCTGAAAAAGCTTAGTCCGGTGTAAATATAATAGCCTTTACCATAAGGAGCGACCAATAAACTACCCTGCGTGGCATCATAACCTTCATCCTGTAGAGATAAAACAGCTGTAAAGGCCGGATCCCATTCATTCGGAAAATATAAGCCTCGTTCCTGAACCCAACCTTCAAAATCCTTAAGGGAGATAGAATTTGGATGTGTGATCAGTGGATGTTCAGGAGCTATGATCTCTACCTTGGAATTTTCGTCCGTAACCCGATCCCTGGACAAGACCAGGGGATAGGGAGCGATTTCTTTATACGCAGCATCCCAACGTCCTGCAGTGTTGTATTGAACGATCATAGTACCCCCATTCTTCACATAGTCCATCAAAGCCGGTTGCTTTAATTTCAGAACATCATGTACATTATATGATCGTATGCCCAATACTACAGCATCGTATTCATTTAGAGAGCCCATTTGAATGGATACTGGATCGACCTCTTCAACTCGGCAACCCATTTGTACAAGGCTTTCAGCCACGCCATCACCGGCACCCTCAATGTATCCTATAGCTTCACTATAATTATCGATATTAAGTCGAACAAATTTAGACTCTGCCGGCAGCAAGACAGACTGCGTGGGTATATGATCATAGGCAATTGTCACTAATTCATTGTTGTATTCCTTGCCTTCAACAGTAGCAATGGCCTTTGCCCACAGCTCATCCTGATTTTTAGGCGGTGTAACTTCGAAAGTCAGAGTGACCTCCTCTCCCTTCTTGCTAAGACTGAATACCTGTTGATTATTTGCCACTTGCCATTCATCAGACAAGGCGAGTGAAATTGTTCCACTAATTGCATCTTTTTCGGCCCGGATCTTCATTGGGATACTTCGGGTAGCCCCATTAGAAAAAATGACAACTTTATCTTCAAAAGAACATGTCACCAT
>JAHHLF010000240.1 GCA_018679315.1 Bacteroidia bacterium
GGGTTGAAAAACGTTAAATTGGATGGCTAAAGGGGCGCTCCATTGATATCCCCCCGGTTGCCTGGCCCTCAATTCCAGATAGTAACCCCCGGGTTCAAGACTATTTAGCTTGAGGGTATTGGTGGTGCCATTAGACTGCCAAATTTGTTCTTCCAACATGATCTCCCTGTCGGCTTCGGGAAGCAGTCTGTATTGATAATGAACATTTTTGGCTGGAAAGGATACATTGGTAAATTCCAGTTCGAGTTCCTGATTTTTTCTAAGCCTGAATTCCTGATCGAATTCTACATCGCGTTCCACACCATTGATCGTGATCTGTCTGAGTCTTGCTGTATTGGAAACTGGGAGGTTAGAGGCCGACATGCGCGAGTAAACCAGGCCCTCAGCTGTACCGGCCCAAAGATGTCCCTGGGCATCAGTAGTGATACAACGATATGCACTGATAACTGCAGGTAACCCTTCCTGTTCTCCTAAGGCAGTCGATGTATTTTGCCGGTGAAAAACCAGTCCTTTGGTCGCCGTGGCGATCCATATATTATTATTGGCATAATGTGTTACCCCCCTTACTTCTTCCTGGTCCAGTATGTCATTTTTGATCAAGGTGATCTGTTCAGAATCGTAGCGCAGCAAGCCGTCCGTAGTTGCTAACCATACAACACCAAGATCGTCTATAGTCAGGTCATGAGCCTCAAAATTTAACAAGGCAGTAAAAGGAAGTTCAGGGCTGAGGTTTACGAATTGATCTTGTTGCGGGTCATAACGGTACAAATAGCTTTTTTCTCCAATGCCAACAGCATAGATCTCACCCCGCGAACTTTCCTTTATCGCCAGCACCCTGCTGGAAAATCCCTTCGTATCGTCATAATAATTGATCTCTCCTGTTGAACTGATCTTGGCGACACCGACAATGGGTTTGTTTAAAGGTGCCTGACAGAACCATATATTGCCTTTAATGTCCGGAAACAAATAGAAAATGGTCTCGCCGCGTTCATGGAAATCAAAGCGCTCAACAAGCCTGTTCTTATCATATTTTAATAATTCAACTTTTGGAGTAGTTGTGGATACCCAGGTGAATCCGGCTATATCCTGAGCGACGGCATTTGCCTGCAAGTTGTTAAAGATCGGCCGGGCGCTGAATTCATCATTTTCAGGGGAGATCTCGTATAGATAACTCATAGGCACCCAGACCTTCCCCTGATCGCCCATGGCAAGCCCGATGGGATTATTCAACGGCAAGTTTTCTACAGTCTTAAAAAATCGTTGGTGCAGAAGCCAAAGTCCGGTCTCCGAACTTACCCAAAGCTTATCTTTCTTGCTAATACTATCCGTAGTGACATATATTTCATGGATAAGTCCAAAGTCCAGTTCTTCCACGCGGTGCGCTTCATTTGCGCCATATATGGTTTGGGGCGGACTGTTCAGATCTGAAAATTTGAAAAGTTTTCCTTTTCTGGTCCCGACAATATATTCCTCATTATGATCCACATGGATCGCTGAAACCTGATCGTCCTCCATGGCTATCGTCTTATCCTGCTGTACCCTGTTTCCCTTCAGCTTGTATACCCGAAGAGCGTCACTCCCAATTAATAGGTCATCTTTATGGATCAATAATACATTACCATTTTCTATGTCCAGTTTCTTTTCGAAGGAATCGCTGTCTGTGTTATAAAAGAACAAACCATCCAGGGGACTCAGAACCCAAATACCACCGTTAGCGTCTTCCTGTATGGTAAGCTTTTGTGCCTTGTTGCTTTTAGTAAATCGATATGTTTTATAGCCGTCTTTGTGAAGCCTGCCGATACTGTGATTGGATTGACTGATCCAGATCTCTTGATCTTTAGCCAACATAAAATCGTTAGGATAAAAAGGAAGTGTGTCATTCTCTTCGATCGTACCTTCCAGCAAGGCACGTACCCGGGGTTTGGACTGTACATCTTCAATTTGATAAAGACTCATTTCATTGACAAATAGAAGATCATCTCCATAATCATGAAGCTTGTGAATAAATTGACTCTCGGTATGGAGGCTATAGTTGTCAAAATGAATTCCATCAAATCGATACAAACCGTGTTGGCTACCGATCCATAGTAAGCCTTCTTTATCCTGGATCACACTGGAAACCTGATCAAATGGGGCTCCGGAGTCTGAATTATATTGTATATAGCCATATTGCTGCGCAGCACTATGAAAACATAGTCCACACAAATAAAAGAAAAGGAGTATCCTGTCTATCTTTCCCAGCATTCGTAACTAATTTAGGAAAAAATGGCCTCGACTTGTACCCCACAGCGCGCAAATAACAAAATCCAATTTCAATCCTGGAAAATTCATGTTAGGGATTTGGCCCAGATATGGACCTGCAATAGCTTATAGCCATTATTGGCTAATGCTTATTTTTCCCCTTGCTTTAACTATTTAACACAGCTAACACGCGATCGGGGGTGAAAGGCAGATGCCGCAATCGTTTACCTGTCAATTTCAAAAAAGCATTGGCAATTGCACAGGCGACCAAAGGTGTACCTGATTCTCCCACTCCCTGGGGATGCCCCGTGGATGCGATCATCTCCGTTTCGACAGTTTCAGGAATATCCTCAAAGCGCAATAAATTATAGTTATGGAAATTAGATTGCTGTATCCTACCGTCTACCATAGTGATCCGCTCCTTTAACACGCTGCTCATACCCATAAGGATGCCACCTTCCATCTGAGCCTTAACATTATCAGGTTGTACGATAACCCCTGCATCTATTGCGCTCCAGAAATGATGCACCTTTATTTTCCCAGTATTGCGATTTACAGAAATTTCACAGATTCCCGTTCCTAAGGTACCACTGCGCTCCAGGAAAGCAACTCCTTTTGCTCTGCCTGCAGCTGAAGGCGTATCCCAGTTGGCCATTTCGACGACCTTCTCCAGGGTAGCAAGGGCTTTGGGCGATTTAACCAATAATTTACGGCGTAACTCCACAGGATCAATTCCTTGATCCATTGCGATATCATCCAGCAGGGCCTCAATAGCAAACTTATTCGGCCCATGTCCTACGGCACGCCAATGTTTTAATCGGATGCCACGGGAAATACCCCGAGATTCGGCAAATTGATTGGGAATGTCATAATACGCGTTTCGTATGCCACTGGTTGCCAAATTCCCATTGTCTGCCACCACACAATGCGATAGGCTCGTTATATTTCCTTGATTATCTGTGCTCGCAGTAAGCCGTTGCAGAGACAACGGGCGATAAGCCCCATAGGTCAGGTCATCTTCCCGTGTCCAGATCAATTTTACCGGACGGGGAGCCATTTCCTTGGCAAGCGACACACATTCGACTACAAAATCTGTCATGGATCTTCTTCCAAAACCGCCACCTAAATATTGCAAATGAATAGTTACATTTTCTGGTGGAATACCCAAAGCTTCCGGCACACCCAATTTACCATCACCGCCCTGTTGGCTGCCCACCCAAACCTCTGCGCTTTGCATATCTTCTGCAACTTGAACGACAGAATTCAAGGGTTCCATTTGCGCATGGTAGACATAGTCATTTTTAAAATCCGCAGTATAGGTCCTGGCTGCAGATTTAAGTGCCTGCTGCACATTCCCTATTTCTGTGATTGTCTTTCCCTTTTTATTTTCAGAAGCTATTTTTTCGTATTCAGAAAAAATTTCCTTGGAGTTAAATCCCGTTGCTTCGGCATCACTCCAATCTATTTTTAAAAGCTTCTTGGCGGCCATGGCCTGTTCAAGGCTGCTGGCAATGATGCCTATCGCATAATCGAATGGAACTATCTTTATTACCCCCTTCACTGCCATGATATCCGATTCATTGGTTAGCGTGGGTTTGGCTCCATGTAGGTTGCCTCGTTCCAATACCCCGTAGACCATATCTGGCAATCGCACATCAACTGCAAACTGGGCACTCCCGTCTACTTTGGCCGGAATTTCCGTACGTGGAACATCCTTACCGATCAAGCGATAATCTTTGGGCTGCTTTAGTTGTTCAGGAGTGAAATCCGGAAGGGTTTCCGGCATTTCCAGATAAGGGATCAGCTCTCCATAACCTATTTTTTGATTGTCCTGAGTATTAATTACATAGCCCTGATCTGTGCGTAAGTCGGCCATGGGAACGTTCCAGAGCTTCGCGGCAGATGCCAGTAAAACATAGCGTGCCTGGGCACCGGCCTTGCGCATTACTTCATAATAGCTTTTGGTAACCCGGCTTCCTGCCGACATTAGGATCCTGGTTCCCGGTCGCCACCCTTCAGTGCCATAAATAGCAACATCCTGGGGCGAAAATGCCACTTTCACTTTAGACCAGTCCGCGTCCATTTCCTCAGCAAATAATACGGGCAGGGAGGTCATGGAACCCTGGCCCATTTCAGCTGCCGGATTATAAATGGTGATCTGTCCGTCTTCCGAGATTTGCACCCAGGCCGTCAGTGGGTGCTTTTCCAATTGCAATTGGATGTCTTTTTCATCCTTACAGGAAATGGCCAGTGGTAACATACCGGACACCCCTATAAAGAGGGCTACGCCGCTTGTCGTTTTTAAAAATTGTCTCCTGTCTATGGACGGTGTTGTTGTGTTCATGGGTAAGATACTTTCTGAAATGTGCCCGATCTAACGGGTAGCAATTTGTTCTTCCGATGCCAATTCGATGGCCTTAACTATACGCATATAGGTTCCACAACGGCATAAATTTCCGTTCATATAGGTTTTGATCTCATCACGAGTGGGCGATGGATTTGCCTCCAAAAGGGCGGCTGCTTGCATTAGTTGTCCGGATTGGCAGTAACCGCATTGAGGTGCTTGTGTCTCGATCCAGGCCTTTTGCAAGGGATGGTCGCCATTTTCCGATAGGCCCTCAATAGTAGTGATCTTTTGTCCTTCTTTCAGATTATCCACCAGCATTATGCAGGCCCTGGTGGGTATTCCGTTAATATGGATGGTACATGATCCGCACTGTGCAATACCACAGCCATATTTTGTCCCTGTCAATCCCAGGTATTCCCGAATAACCCAAAGCAGAGAAGTTCCCTCAGCAACCTCAACAGAATGCTCTGTATTATTAATATCCAGTGTATATGTAGCCATTATAAAGAATTGTTTCCTGTTAAGTTACAGAAAATACAATTTAGTTTGTTTGTATAAGTATTTCGAAGAGATCCAAATTTCAACAGGCAGGTTTACCAGGTCATACTTGGTTTAATAGAGGTTGCTAGCCACTAATATCTAGATTCCTTAAATACAAAGCATAACTAATTATCCATAAAATAAACACGCTTTCTATTATGCGCTGGTATAAGCCAATATAATCGGAAGTTGGTTCTGATATAAATAGAAAAACAAATAGATAGCCAACTATTCCACAGGTAATTCCAAGTCTTGACAGATTTTTGTATGTAGGAAACTTACTTAAAGCAATACCAATTAATATCATACTTAATGGGACAAACATATAGGTTAAGGATCCAATAAGATTATGTATGATTTGGGATAAACTTGGGTTAATAAATTCCTTGTTGCACCCACTATCACAGGGGAAGATCCCAACGATCACCGTTGCGATGCCGTAGCATATTCCAAAAATCAAAAATCCCCATTTAGTCAGCTTCGATCGCGGTAATTTTTTATATGCCAGAAAGGCAAATAAAGTCAATAAAATGCCACTCGGGATGATCGCAATAAATCGTAATACCTCCCCATATTCCGTATCAATGGCATAGGTTTCACTTATTAATTGACTTATTTCGTTATATCCCTCAATAAGAATGCCTCCAAGAATTGAAGAAATAACGAATAGACTTGCGCCAAGGATACCGATATAGAAAGTAGTCTTATTCTTCAAAAGTCTCGTATTTTAATTTGGAATTTGTCATTTGGTATCAGGAGTTGTTGGCAACAGTTTTTATGCTGTATTCTATTTCTAGAAAGTCAACACATTTCCCCATTTCAAGAGAAGCATTGTTATTAGGGTAAGTCCGACACCATACAATACGACACCTTGCCAATAGTATAATCTGGATGGCCATTGATTCCACATTCTCGTACCGTATTCTTTTTTTATTTCACCACTGGTCAGTTTCCAAACGAGAAAAGCAAATACCAGGAAAATCAAAACGGCTAGTAACAATATCCAGATCTTTTCCATTTGTTGAAAGTATAGTTTTTCTTAATTTTCGGCAATTGACTTTTCAAAGGAGATCCTAAACTTATCCCACAGTTCTTTTTCAAAATCCTTTTCGTTTCTCAGCACCTTTTCTGTGATCACGTTTTTCTCTTTGATCTTTAAGAGATCTCCGGAAATCGTAATCCGGCCATTTTCTGTTGGTAAGGAAATTAATCGCTTTTGCATAAAATGAGAACGGGGGTCGGTTTGATGATATTCGCACATTTCTTCAAACGCTTCCAATTCCCTTGCTTCATTCTTGAAAATGAATTCCGGGCTAGCTATTTCATTTTCTAGTTTGCTTACACGTAAATATCCGTTCTCATAGGTGTCAATCAAAAAGTGCCCTTTTTCGTCATTTTGGATCTTCCCAAATTCTAATTCCAGGGGTTCGAAAATGAACTCGCCAAAGCCAACATCAGTCAAGTATTCGGTATCGTCAATAGTTACAATAATCGTGAGGTGATCATACTCAGGGCTATACTTGTTTTCTTTACTATATACCCTTGCAGAAACCTGTTTTACCCTGAAGCCCAATGAACAGAGTAATTCGTAAAAGAGTCCGTTTAGCTCATAGCAGAAACCACCACGATTTTTTCGGATTATCTTGTCATAGAATTGGTCAATGTTCAGCTTTATTGGGGTGTGATAATGAATATCTAAATTCTCAAAAGGAATATTCAAAAGATGATTTTTCTGCAAATTCTTTAGTAATTGCAGATCGGGTTCGAGTGCGCCCGAATAGTTAATTCTTTCTAAGTATTTTCCAATTTCCATCTTGTTTATTCTACCAAGTAGTGCGGCGTATGCTACAATTCGACTTTATTCTGAAAGGTTAAATTGCCAGGAAATACCGTAATTATCGGCACACCATCCGAATTTTTTACCAAAGCCGTAATCCCCGGAATCGTAGTTGTCCAGAGGGACCATGATCTGACCTCCTTTTGAAGAAAGTTTTTCGAATAAGGTTTCTATCTCATTTTCAGAACTGGAATCAACAAAGAGAGATACCGCCGGTGTAAATGACCAGGCGTGATTAAAATTACTTTCGGAGACCCTGTACTCTGTGCCATTTAATGTAAATACAC
>JAHHLF010000078.1 GCA_018679315.1 Bacteroidia bacterium
GAATTGATCTCGGCAATGATCTCCTCGTCCTGTGGGGGTACGATCTGACCGCCATCGGTCCAGTATACTTTATATCCATTGTATTCCGGTGGATTGTGGGAAGCTGTAAGCACAATACCCACGTGGCAATTGAGGTAGCGTACGGCAAAGCTGAGTTCCGGTGTTGTTCTTAATTCAGAGAACAGATAGACCTGAATGCCATTAGCGGAAAATACTTCAGCTACGGTTTGTGCCAGAGATTGACTGTTATTTCGGCAATCATAGGCGATAACCACTTTTAACTGTGTATCCGGATACGATTTTTTAAGGTAATTGCTCAATCCTTGAGAATTCTTTCCCAGGGTGTATTTATTGATCCGGTTTGTGCCAACACCCATAACGCCACGCATACCACCGGTTCCGAATTCTAGGCTTTTATAGAAACGATCTTTTAATTCCTCCGGATCATTGGCGATCAATTCGGACACTTCGTCCCTAACAGCCTGGTCAAATACCGGACTCATCCAATTTTCCGCTTCCTTATAAATATGATCTGTTTTTTCAGACATAGAGTAATATCAATTAAGAGGTAATCTTGGGTATTTGCTTAGAGAGATGGATCTCGTCTGAGACTGTATACCTTGTTTTGCTTTTACGAGTTCTGATAAGAAGCTCACCTATAAAACCGGCGAGGAATAATTGTGTCCCTATGATCATGGTAGTTAAGGCAACAAAAAATTGAGGCCTTTCTGTCAGGAGTCGACCTGTAGGATTGATAAAGACCTTATCGATCCCTAAATACAGCGTCAAACCAAAGCCAATGATAAACATAAGTACACCCCAGGCTCCAAAAAGGTGCATGGGCCGTTTGCCAAATTTAGAAACGAACCAAATGGTGATCAGGTCCAGGAAGCCTTTCATAAAGCGATCTGCGCCAAATTTCGTCTTTCCATATTTCCGTGCCTGGTGTTGTACCACTTTTTCGCCGATCCTGTGATATCCTGCATTTTTGACTAGCACTGGTATATAGCGATGCATTTCCCCGGAAACTTCGATGGATTTGATCACTTGATTTCGAAAAGCTTTCAATCCGCAATTGAAATCATGCAATTTTACACCTGAAGTTTTCCTGGCCGCCCAATTAAACAATTTAGAAGGGATATTTTTTGATATGACAGAGTCATAGCGCTTCTTTTTCCACCCGGAAACAAGATCATAGTGCTCCTCGTTAATTAGTCGGTATAATTCAGGGATCTCTTCAGGATTATCCTGAAGATCGGCATCCATGGTGATCACCACATCTCCCTTAGCAGCTTTAAACCCTGCGTGCAAGGCCTGAGATTTACCAAAATTCTTACTAAAGCGGATTGCCTTTACATTCGGATTTACTTCGGCTAATCGCTCTATTACCAGCCAGGAGCCGTCGGTACTACCGTCGTCTATAAAGAGTATCTCATAAGAAAAATGATTGGATTGCATTACTTCTACAATCCAATCATGTAATTCTTTAATAGATTCTTCCTCGTTGAGTAAAGGAATTACGATGGAAAGATTCATAGCGTTTATCGGCTAATTCTCTTCAAAAGTACAACAAGTTCTTAATAATCAGGCTTTGCTTTTTTGAGGATCAGTCCGTCTATCAAACCAATTACCAATCCAATAATGATACTAAATATGAGAATTACAGGATATGAGATCCAAAACATATTGATCGTACCATCGTATTGCTGCTGGATCTGATCTGAGGACATGCGTCCATCTTCGATCGCTGCAGCTTTACCTGCTTCTGCAATTTTGGTAATAAATTCCGGGTCTAATACATGGGCAAGGAAAATTGTGTAGATCACGGAGATGATCCCGGCAATCAGTGAAATTCCAGCACCCAGCTTGACAGCCTGCCCGATGCTTAGGTATCCTCCATTAGCTTTTTTAAAGGCCCATATTCCCCATGTAATAACGGCAGCTGTAATGACTAAATTTATTATTGTGTTAGACGAGTCTCTGGATGTATGGGCATCCATAGTGTAAAGCATTATTCCGAAAATAACACCGATAACGCCAAGGATTAGGCCGTAATTCAATGAAAATTTTCCGATTTTAGGTTGGGTTTCTTCCATTACATATAGTTTTTTGTGATTCCTTATAGTTAGTTGAATATAGAATTCAATTGTTACAATTAAAGGTAATAAATTTAGATTATTCCCCAGCAGCGCTGCTATTGCAAATAGGATTAAAAATACCTACATTTGCAGCCTGAAAATTTCATTTGCTAAAGCGCAGCGCCATGAGAAAAGGCATACATCCTGAAAATTATCGTTTAGTGGCATTTAAAGATATGTCAAACGATGATGTTTTTATCACAAAAAGCACAGCCGATACCAAGGAGACCATTACGGTAGACGGTGTAGAATATCCTTTGATTAAACTAGAGATCTCCAGAACTTCACATCCGTTTTACACCGGGAAAGCCAAATTGGTAGATACCGCAGGTAGGATCGATAAGTTTAAGAACAAGTACAAGAAATTTGAGAAAAAGCAAACAGCGCCCGCGCCTGAAGCAGCGCCTGTTAAAGCAAGCTCTGAAGAAGAATAGATCGACATTACTCGATTATAAACGCCTCCAGTATCGGGGGCGTTTTTTATTTTTGTTAAAACGTTCAGATGAACTACATCCTTTCAGACGCTTCGCATCGCACTGCTTTCCTGCCTTTTACCTTTACCAGGCCTGTATGTGAGATCCGTATTGGCATAGATACAATTAGGGATAAATGGGCTTGTATGCTTGGAGGCAGCTGCAGTGTTTTAACAGAGGAATATCTACAGGAGAAATTCCCGCTAAAGACGGAAGCAGATAATGTGGTCATTAATGCCTCTTTTCTCCCTGATGCCGACCTGGTAACAGCAGTTCAGGAATTAGGTGTTGGAGAATTGCTGATGGGGCAAGAAGAGTGGGTCGCCTACAGGACTTCCCAGGCCACAAAAGAGTTGCCTCACGATGATTTTGTGCGTGTTGATTTTAAGGCAGCCGTTTTACAAATACGAAATACGTGGGACATATTCAGTTTGAATGGCCGCGTTCTGGAAGCCGATTTTGAGCGAATTACAGCCGGAAGGTATAGTGCACCCATTTCACCTTCGAATTCACTGATCAGGGAAGATCGGATCTTTTTTGAAGACGGGGCCAAGGTGGAGCACAGTATCCTGAATGCAAAGAATGGTCCTATTTATATAGGTAAAGACGCTGAGATCATGGAAGGGTGTATGATCCGTGGTGGTTTTGCCCTGGGCGAAAAAGGTATTGTAAAAATGGGCGCCAAGATCTATGGCCCTACTACCGCAGGTCCATTATGCAAGTTGGGCGGTGAAATAAATAATGTGGTCATGTTTGGAAATTCCAGCAAGTCGCACGACGGTTTCCTTGGAAACGCCGTTCTGGGAGAGTGGTGCAACTTGGGAGCAGACACTAATAATTCAAATCTGAAGAATAATTATGCGTTGGTGAAACTTTGGAGTTATGAGACCCAGCGATTCGAGCCTACCGGACTTCAATTCTGTGGTCTGATGATGGGCGATCATAGTAAGACAGCCATAAACACTGTGATCAATACGGGCACCGTGATCGGGGTGAGTGTTAATCTGTACTCGGCAGGATTTCCCAGGAACTTTATTCCAAGTTATAGCTGGGGAGGTGCGAACGGATTTACAACATATAGAACGAAAAAGGCCTTCGAAACAGCAGTTGCTGCCATGGCCAGACGCGGGGTGGAATTTAATGAAGTAGATGAACGTTTGCTAAGCCATGTCTTTGAGCTCACAAAAGAATACAGAAATTACACAAACTAAAATCCTGCTGCATAACCCATCTTTATTGGGATTCTCCTTATATTTGCTCCCTTCTTAATTTATATATATGCGCCCTAAAGTCGCCTTTCATACCCTGGGTTGTAAACTGAACTTTTCAGAGACATCTACTATTGCCAGAAAATTTGAGGGGGAAGGTTTTGATCGAACCGACTTTAATCAAAAGGCCGATGTATATGTGATCAACACCTGCTCTGTCACAGAAAATGCCGATAAGCGATTTGCCTACCAGGTGCGTCAGGCACAAAAGCATAACCCGGAGGCATTTATTGTTGCTGTTGGCTGTTATGCCCAGTTAAAGCCCAAAGAACTTGCCGCAGTTAATGGTGTGGATCTTGTATTAGGGGCGTCAGAAAAGTTTAAGATCACAGATTACTTGAATGATCTTACAAAAAAAGAAATAGGAGAGGTGCATTCCTGTGATATTTCAGAGGCCGATTTTTATGTGAGCAGTTATGCCATTGGTGATCGCACCCGGGCATTCTTAAAAGTGCAGGACGGATGTGATTATAAATGCAGTTTTTGTACCATTCCCCTTGCTCGCGGGATCTCCCGAAGCGATACAATAGATAATATCCTGAGACAGGCCAAAGAGATCGCTACTAAGGGTATTAAGGAGATCGTTCTAACGGGCGTTAATATCGGGGATTATGGGAAAGGCGAATACGGCAATAAAAAACACGAGCACACATTTTTGGAACTTATTCAGGCACTGGATTCGATCGAGGGTATCCACCGCATTCGAATTTCTTCTATTGAGCCCAATTTGCTTAAAGATCCCATAATAGAATTTGTTGCGGCAGGCAAAAGTTTCGTGCCCCATTTCCACATACCCTTGCAAAGTGGTAGTAATGCGCTTTTAAAGACCATGAAGAGGCGATATGTAAGGGAAACTTATACTGATCGGGTTAGGTGTATCAAGCAGCTAATGCCTCATGCC
>JAHHLF010000148.1 GCA_018679315.1 Bacteroidia bacterium
GGACCAATCCATGCATTTGGTATGCGATCCCAATCCCGACTATGTCTTTCCTTGAAATTCCGTGTGCCTTCTTGATACGATTTATGCCAATACAGACATAGTTCCACCAGTCTTGCGGATCCTGCTCAGCCCATCCTTTTTTTAAGGAATGCATCTCCATTTCTTCAGAAGGTTCCTGCACCACGCCCATACGCTTTCCGGTCGACTTTTCCACTAAGGCGATCTTGACGGATGAGCTCCCCACATCAACTCCCAAATAATACATAAAAGGCTTTTCTAGGATGAAGAACCTAAGGTAAATTAAATTCTATTAAAATGGATATTCCAAAGACGCGTATGAATCTATGTTCATATTTCAATTTCCTGGCCTTGAACTGCCAGTTCTATAGGAAAGTCAAAGGAATTCTTGCTCATAAATGCTTCGAAGGTAGACGATCGGTGTTGGTCGTTATGAGCGGGATCGTGGTGGAAAAATACGAGTCGGCCTGCCTTTGTCCTGGCAGCAAATTCCGCAGAGATCTGCATGGAACTATGCCCCCATCCGATCTTTCGTATGTATTCCTCATTTTCGTATTGGGAGTCGTGTATAAGCAGATCGGTTTCATAGGCCAGATCAAAACCGGAAACCCAACTATCATCGTCATATAATTTTGTCCGACCGATCATAGGTTCATGATCGGGAATGTAGGTAAGGGATTTACCATCGCAAGTAACCCGGTATCCTAAAGTAGGTCCCGGATGGATAATGAAAGAAGAGTGAACGGTAAACGGGCCTAATTCTATCTTGGTATTGGACAATTCATGTATTTCAGGTTGTGAGGGGATATCCCTCAATACTACAGGAAAGAGTGGTGGAGATAAAAATCGGTTGAGTCGGGTTTGCAGGGAATAAATACTGCCGCCTGGTCCCCATATGTGTACTTCGCGGTTCGGATCGAACAAGGGTTTACAAAAGCCCAAGCCCTGTATATGATCCATGTGCAAGTGGGTTAATAGAATATCCAGTCTTTTAGTTGGATCATATTGATTCCAATCGATACCAATGATCCCGGTCCCCGCATCTATTATGAGCCTATCATCGTTATGGATCAGTTCTATGCATGGTGTATCTCCTCCATATTTCTGATTATCGGGAGTAGAGGTGGGATAAGCACCACGCGTACCATGTAATATCACTTTCATGCTTTGGTGGTATTAGCCCAGAATATGGCCATGGCGCCAACAAATTCCTGGGATCGTCCTACTATAGGTATCGCCATCACAGTAACATTATGTGACTTGCCGTCAAGACTTCTTAGCCAAAATGATTTGTGAGAAGGTACTTGGTTTTTGGTTGCATTTACCAAAGGAAGTTCGTTTGGTGGTATTGACTTGCCATTTTCGTCTGTAGGATGGAATGCCGTGCTCCACATTTCCATAGGCATTTCTCCTGTATCTTCGAATCTCCTGCCCAATAATCCTTCGGCAGCTGCATTATAAAACAATAGATTTCCTTCCGGATCCACAATGAATACCGGGACATTCAGACAGTCGGCTAACTGTCTGCTTAAGATGATCTCTATAGAACGACCTGCCATATTATGGTTAGTTAGTAGGGAGGAGTACTCTTCAATATACGAAAAATACCTATTTCAGGCAGAAAATCTGTTCAAATAAATTTAAGGTAAGCTCGACATTAGGCTGTCTATTCTCGCGTTTCTTTCGGTCCTATTTTAGCCATGACAAATACATGTGGGAACGTCAAGGCGGCCAGGATTGGAAAAAAGATGGGTAAAAAGTTGGTCTCGTCAAGACTAAAAAACCAATATATGCCATAGATCCCTACAAGCGAGATTGCCCAATAACCTATAGAAGATTTAAGGTAGCGCAACATATTGAGTTTTGATATATCTCCATAGAGATAGGTTACTTGTGCCATCAGGGAAGGCAACGCATGCCATATAATAAAATAGATGGCAAAAGCCCATAACAGTGAAGTGGCGTTAAATACTACGAAGAAGACTACTAAGTATAGAAGATCCTTTGAATTAAATATAATTGTGCGCAGAGCCCCAAGAAAGAAAAGGCTATAGATGACAGCTAGGGAGAAGAGGATTAAAGGCGTCCATTGGAATATCCCCTCAGATATAGCCACACCGGTAATAGAATCCACAAGGTCAATGACTTCGGTGCTGTGTGCTTGAAATAAAAGAAAAAGAACAAGAAGTCCGTACAGCATATAAAAGATCCGACCTAAAAAAGTAGAATCATTTAATTTATCACGCCAATGCTCTTCACCAAAGTGGTATGCACTTAGGAGGATGAACACCAGCAGGCCAATAACTGGAAGGACGTAGAAAAGGACTGCCGTCAATCCGATGAAAATAAGATAACTGGTTAAAATTTTCACGTATGACCAGTTTTGCACGTTTTTGTCATCTCTGACTTCAAGCAAGGAAATATCGTTCGAACCATGCAAAATTCCAAAGGAAAAAATAAAGACATAGGCTAAAAGAGATTCCAGTTCTTGCTGAACAAAAGTAGAGATCCATAATAAGAAAATGGTAGTTACGATGGCTATAGCGCGAAACTGCATGACAAAACTTTTTGTCTAATTTAACAAAAAATTTATTAAACATAACATTTTTTGTTTAAATTTGAGAAGAAATAATTAAACAAAAAGATTATGGATTCACTACTGACTAACATTTCATTAATTACAAAAATGGATCCCAACGATTATGTAGGCTTTACATTTTTTGTGGGATGCATGGCAATGATGGCCGCATCGGCCTTTTTCTTTTTGTCGATGAACTCATTCGACAGAAAGTGGAAAACCTCTATCCTGGTATCAGGATTGATCACTTTTATCGCTGCAGTACACTATTGGTACATGCGCGACTATTGGGCTGTAAATATGGAGTCACCCACCTTTTTCCGCTACGTGGACTGGGTTTTGACTGTTCCCTTAATGTGTGTGGAATTTTATCTCATTCTTCTGGTTGCAGGGGCGAAGAAATCCTTGATGTGGAGACTCATTTTTGCTTCCGTAATAATGCTGGTAACCGGATATTTTGGAGAATCAGTCTATAGAGATCAAGCCCAGGTTTGGGGATTGATTTCAGGATTGGCCTACTTCTACATTGTTTATGAAATATGGTTTGGCAATGCCAAAAAATTGGCGTTGGCTGCCGGGGGTGAAGTATTGAAAGCCCACAAAATGTTATGCTGGTTTGTCTTAGTAGGATGGGCAATTTATCCGCTAGGGTACATGGCCGGAACACCCGGATGGTATGACGGTTTAAATGGTCTGTTTAACATGGATGTTATTTATAATATCGGTGACGCTATTAACAAAATTGGTTTTGGGTTGGTTGTTTACAATTTAGCTGTAAATCAAACATCTAAATCATAGTTCCCCGACTTATATTATTGTATAAGTATGGAAAAGGATTGCCAATTGGCAATCCTTTTTCTTTATCGGTAAACCTATGTTGACAGTATTACCGAATGGTAAATATCAATACAGAATGATGTTGATTACTGATTTTGTAATTATAATTGTTTTTATCAATTCCATCGCATTCCAAGAAGAATGCCATTAGATAAGAATGGGCCCCTTAAGCCGCTTTTCTAATTTTCTTTTTTTGACGGTAAGGCTTTTCATGATGTCCATAAGACTAGGGTCATATGTCTTCTTATAAACTTGATTGATAGCGAGGATCAGTTTTTTGGCTTCCCGGGAAGCAGCGACCTTATCACTGGTGGACATTTTGCTCATTTTCCGATTTTCAAAAGCCCTGGCTTTGTCCAATAATGTCATTGTTAAAATGTTTAATAGTGAATATAAAAAAGTAAACAAAATAAAGATAAGTCATTCTAGAGATGATACCTGAAGCTTGGATCACTTTTATCAAAATTTTAGCGGTTTTGTTTAATGCCGGAAGGGATTCTTAATGGCATAAAAAAAGGGAAGCATTGCGCTTCCCTCCTAAATTCTTTGCTATAATTTCAGAACCTATAACCAACGCCTACGGAAAGCACATTATTCTGATTCTTAAAATCGAAACCTGGAGATTCAAAATCATTGATATTCGATAAGCCAAAATTATAACGGGCATTGATGTTCAGGCCACTATCAAATTGATAGCCCAAACCAATATTAGCGCCGAAATCTGTACTCTTAATTTCGTCCTTTATATCATCTTCTCCTGAAATTGGCGAGTCGTATTCATCTTTAGCAGAAAGCAATAAGCCTACTTGTGGTCCTGCTTCAACAAACACACCATCAGACACATAGAGTTTGGCCATGACGGGAACATTCAGGTAGTTAAATTTGAAGCGACCGTCAAAACCGTCACTATCCTCATACTCTGCACCTTGCTGAGAAAAGATCAATTCGGGCTGAATAGCGACCACATCTGCTATGCTACATTCAGTTCCCACACCAACGAACGGAGCAAATCTGGAACTGAGATTATCGGTGTCATCGCCACCTACCATGGCAATATTACCACCTCCACGAACTAAAAACTGACAAGGAGCACAACTCCCGAATAGCAATAGGGAAAGCCCCATTAAGAAAACTACTTTTTTCATGATATAACTTGTTTTGATTATACACACTTATAAAATGAAGGGGAATTTTTTCGAGGGGGAAATGCCTTTTTTGGCATTAGATGGGGTGAAACTATAGATGTAAGTTACTTAATCCTATGATAAATGTCAGCCCAGGAACAAAAGAGTAGTACTAATCCGAAACCAAAAAATTTGTTGATACCGTTAAGTAAACTATATTTGCACACGCTTTAGTAGAGCAATGAAACAAGATCTGAATCTGACTGTTGTCAGAGTGCGCTTTGAGCGGATAAGATCATTGGTCTGGTAGTTCAGCTGGTTAGAATACCTGCCTGTCACGCAGGGGGTCGCGGGTTCGAGTCCCGTCCAGACCGCAGAGTAGTAAAACCCTCTTCACGTTAGTGATGGGGGTTTTTTCATTTTGGGCATTAAAGCTGGTTTTCTGTTGTTCAAAATGAAAAAACACCGATGATGGCATTGCCATCACAGAGGGTTTACTACTCTGCAGGCACACCCAGTGGGCCCTTTTCGAGGCGAAAGCCGAGAAAAGAATCCCGTCTAAGAATTCAATACTTGTGAAGCAGTTAGAAGGGCTCGGGCTCACTTCATTGCAGGCCCTCCCTTTGGGCCGTTTTACGAACGCTAATGAGTAAAACAATCCCGTCACTTTTCATCAAGCTGCTATCCATGGCATCGAAAATGAACTTGGTGGCAACTGCTAACCACTTAACCCAAAGGACTATATAGGAAAAACAGTATCTTTAATTGACTTCTTACATAAAGCCACCTGCAGTAAGCAGATCTGTTGCAGCGACTAAAGTTTATTACTATGGAGGATAACCAAAGGCTTAGTACGATCGTTTTCGGGGATATCAAGGGTTATACTGCCCTGATGCAGGGCGACGAAGGGAACACCATGAGACTTCTCAATATTTTTAAAGAAGGTCTTGAAAGTATCGTGCCATCTTATGGGGGGCAAATCGTACAGTATTTTGGGGATGCCTGCCTGCTCTCCTTTGACAGCACAAGCCAGGCAGTACGTTGTACTTTGGAACTCCAACCCCATTTTCTTAAAAAGGAACTTCCCATTCGATTTGGCATCCACTTGGGAGAGGTGATATTTACCGAGGATAACGTCTTTGGAGATGGCGTCAATATCGCTTCCCGAATTGAATCCATGGGGGTTGCTGGCGGTATCCTGGTTTCCAAAACTGTAAGGAACCAGATTATCAATAAGCCGGAATTCTCCCTGAAGTCCATGGGGCTTTTTGAATTCAAAAATGTTAAGGAACCACTAGAAGTCTTTGCCATTACCAATGAAGGGATCGTGGTTCCCCAGCGGGAAGAGCTGCAAGGAAAGTTCAACCCCCCCAAATCCCGTTCCAAAGCACTGAAAGTACTCCTTGCGGCAATTGTGCTGGTGGTGGTTTCCAGCATCTGGTTTTGGCGCGTGAAAAAATCACCGCTGACTGATGCGCAGCGCAACAGTTATATATCAATCCTGCCTTTCGAAAATGCAACTAACGAGGCCAGCCTTGACGGATTTGGCACCATGGTTTCAGACTGGCTTACCTCTGAATTGATGGAAACCGGAGAGGTTAAGATCGTGGGGGCCTCAAACCTTAAGAAGGAAGTGGCGCAAGCAGGGATTTCAATTTCAGATATCACGGAAACGTTCGCCGAAAAGGGTATCGGGATGCTTTTATCAGGCAGGTACTACATTCAGGACGACCAGCTTTATGTCCAGGCCAATATCGTTGATACCCGGACGGGACTGGTAGCACACGCTCCCAATCCGATCATCCGGTCACAAACCGAAAAAGGTGAAATCCTGGAAGAGCTCTCCGATGAAATTCTGGGTTTTTGGGAAGTGCGCAACCTGAACCGGTTCCGGCAAGACCCACCCCGTTATGAGGCCTACCGCGAATACCAGGCCGGAATGGAGGATTTTGCACAGGGATATCATACCAGCGAGGCACGCCATTATCTCCTGTCCGAAACCCATTTTTTGAAGGCCTATGAATTGGATACTACTTTTCTGACACCACTGCTTCAACTCTGTGTCACCTATTTTAACCTGCAGCGATACACCGAACAAGATTCCCTGTATGCCGCATTGGAAGGCCGGACTAACGACATGACTAAATGGGAACGGAAGACCTGGCAGTTCGAACAGGCGAGGTTCTTGGGAAAGAACCTGGAGGCGGCCCGGATAGCGGAAGAAATGTTCGTAATGGACCCAAGTGATGGACTTGCCTTTAGCAGGGCAATGCGGGCTTATAGAAGGGCCAATTATCCCAAACGGGCCCTGGAGTTAAGGCAGAAGGCAGATTCTATGTTCATAGGTCAACTAAAAAATCAGTATTCTTTCTCCGACTGGAGGGATGACCCCCTCTATATGCTAAGGGAATTTGATTCCATTTATGCCATGTATAACAAGGACATTCAAGTTTTAAATAATCCCTGGAAAAACAGGATGTATGCTCAAGTGCTATGCCAGACTGGTCATTATGAAGAAATACCTGAGCGGATCCTGATGGCACCGGAGAGCGGTCCATTTGGAAAAGCGGTCCTTTTATCCAGAATTTGCAATACCCTCCTGCTCAATAATGAGAAAGAACTGGCACGTGACTATGCCCAGCGACTCAAGGAATTTGCCCTAAATCATAAGGAGGAATTCGAATTTCAGCAATTGATGGGAGTAGCCGAAATGTTCATGGAGAACTATCCGAAGGCAGCACGACATTTTGAATCCTATTTGGAAAAGGATGCGAATATCAGTGTAGTTATGCATTTGATCGCCTGTTATGCATATTTGGGGTCAACCGGAAAAATCGAGAATCTAATCACGGGTATTTCAGAGTTCCCCCGCAAAGAACAGCAAATTTTGTATTCCAGGGCAATAGCACAAACCATCCTTGGCGATCACGATCAGGCCATCGACTTATTAGCCACGAGTATTAGCCGGAGAGCACTTTTTGAAGACTTTAATTACGGATTCGATTATCATTTGAGGCCGCTTTTTGATGATCCGCGGTTCCAAAGGCTTGTACGCCCAAAAGGATAAATGTATCCTGGAAATAATCTTATGAGGGCTATTACGAATTAGCAATCCAGGGTTTAAACAACCGGGAATTAAAGCATTGCATCCACAACTTGCGAAGTTAGAATAGTGCAACCGATGAAACCCCTACTATTCCATGGCCGCTTATCAATTTGCCGGTGGATAGGTTGGACTGGGTGGATTTGTGTCCCAAAATACCTGCTCTGTCAGCGATTCTTTCTGTCTTAGGTTTGCGTTGTTGACCACCTCGTTCTGCGCATACAAGAGAGACCTTGGGAAGGGACCCGGGTTGGCTTCAAACATCGGTTGCAGCGTGGTCGGATAGCCGGTCAGGCGGTAGTAGGTCCATGCTTCCGCAGCTCCTCCATAAAGGGCTGTCCAGTATTGCTCCGCATAGATGTTTTCCATATCATCTCCACTGGCAGTGAGGAAATCTGAAACCACGAGGTCAATATACGATGCCACCTGGTTGGGTTGGGGCTCAAAATTTGCGAGATCTGCATTGCTGTCCAAAGCCCCGTAAGACTGTACGGTTGCAATGGATTTCGTCATGCCGCTGCGCAGGAAATTCGCCCGTTCCCCATCGGAGGTGGCCATGTAGCCCCTCCAGAAATCCACATAGGAAGACATGATGATGGGTTCGATCCCGGCTCCGCCACCTCCTAAGCCGATGCCTACATTGCCGAAGCTGTCATCGTCAAATCGCCCGCCGGCAGGGTATACTCCAACAGCCGTAATCAGAAAATTGTCAGGAGGTCTGCCTCCACCACTGCCGTGGCTTCTTCCCCAGTATCCCAGAGGTGGGGGGCAGATGGTAAATCCACCGTCTTCATAGTGCGGCAGATTAGGGGCAACACCGCACCCCTGAACATTTTCATCCGTTGGGGCATCCACACCCGGGGTAGCATCTACCTGCCGGTAGAAGTAGTACCGAAGACGCGGATCATTCGCATCCAGCATGAGCCGCATCATCCAGTTAGATCGATACAGGCCTGCCCCTGAAGGCGTGTAATCGACGGCATAGTCTGGATGCCGGGTATCTGGTACCAGTTCCCTGGTTCCATATTGGAAGAAGAAATCATCTTCTGCGCTGGAGATAAATTCCCCACCGGTAATAATGGAGTTGAACATGGCAGCATTTCCCGTGGTATAGGCAACCTTGAGTTTGATCGTGTTTATGAGTTTCCTCCACTTGCCGATGTCCGCATCGTAGAAAAGATCGACTACTCCTATAGTAATTGGATCAGCGGAAAAAAGGGAGTATGCTTCATCCAATAGCTGCATAGCCCCTTCATATACTTCCTCGCCGCTATCCAATAATGGAGCAGGGAAATCTTTGGGATTCCCCGCCTGTGAAAAATTTGCCTTGGCTGCGAAATCAACCAGCAGGATCAGTGAATGGGCATAAAGGGTTTTTGCAACCGCGATCTGGAAAGCCAGATCCCCGGTACCGGCATCCTGGGATTCAAGAATTTGAAGGTTAGGAAGGATATCTACGTAAGTCCGGGTCCAGGTACCATTGAGGGTGGGCCCCGGTAAGCAGTTGAAATAATCACTTCCGCAAGTCAAAAGGTCGATACGCACTAGAGCAGCTGAAAGGTTGTTCAGCGCAGACATGCTGGCCGCGTATTGTAATTGAACAAAATTCAGCAATAAATTCGGATCTGCCTGATCGGGAGCCAGGTCATTCGGGCTCGTTCTCAAGTCCAGTTCTGTTGTTTCGCAGGAATTAAACAAAGCTCCCGCGGCCAAGATAATTGATACGAATCTTAAAATAATTTTCATAATCACCAATAATTATAAATATAGACATTTAATCATTTAGTCCATATTTCACTCCAGGGACTATTCTTTTTCATCCGCCAATTCCCTGTCGATCATTCCAATGATTTTATTACACTGGGCCTTCATTCTAATTAATCTGCCTTTATGATTGTCAAACTTTATCCGCATTAATACAAACCCATCTTTATGCTCAAGGGCTTAACTGGGCCTCGTAAAATAAAACTTCAGTACCATCCTTGGCACGCAATTCAATATTTTATAGCTGGAAGACAATCAAGATCCCACAAACAACCAGGAAAACTCTCCTAAGGCATAAATTAGGTGCCGGCTGAATCTATTTTCAGTGAGTAGTTGTCGGCGTATTTGACGGAAAAACCTGATCATTTCTTTCTAATTCGAGTCACAATTCGTAAAGTTGGGTTTTGGAAGGATCCATTGTGGCGTACTGAAACCAAATTGTTCGCATCGAACAACATTTCCTACATTCCATCCACTCAGATCTTGGTTAAATTGTGTTTCATAAAACATGCGTGCCATATCCGTAACATTGCCCACATCCCATGTGCTAATGTCCTGGTTAAAAGATCTTAATTCTCAATTTCGTTAAATAGATCCGCAGAAATTAAACCGTGCATATCGGTTACCCTGCTCGTAGACATGGTAGTAACATCTGCGCCCTGTGACACCATTTTCCGCAGCATCGCCTCATCCACAATGGTATAAGTAATGCCTTTAACTGTAAAGGTGTCGGCAACAGTACCAGTAACATCACATTTTATGGTAACGTCATTGGTGTCCAGGTAGATTTTTGGATCAATCTCTGGATCTTTGGAACAACCTACCAGCAACAGTATGGCTAGCAATAAGAGCGTTGTTTTAAGAAAATCTTTCATTGGAACTTAATATTGGTTTCTTTCTTCATAAATAATTTCTAGAAAGATGCATTAATACCGAATGTAATTGTTCTTGGGTTCGGGAATGCAGACCAATCAATACCTCTAGATGGAACACCGGAACCTAGGTCACCAGTAGCTACCGTTACCTCAGGATCAGGACCACTGTAATCTGTAATCAAGAATAGGTTTTGTCCTGTTAAGGATAGTCTAAGGCTTTTGAATAAGCCATTACCCGATAGAGGAACATTATATCCAATACTGGCATTTTGGAATCTTACGAAATCGCCTTTTTCCAAATACCGCGTAGATAAATCCGCAGAAGTTCCAGGGGCTTCACCACTAGTAACCAAGTCCTGTGTAACATTCCGGGCGTTCGTAATTGAACCTGAAGTAAATAACCCGTTTGCTGTGTAGTTGTAGACTGAGAATCCAAACTGACCCTGGAAACAAGCGGCAAAATCCCAATTTTTAGTGTTGTAATTAATCGAAAGACCAGAGGTTACATCAGGGAGGGCATCCTCCCCTACAAAGGTCCTATCAGTAAATGCATCACCTACACCATCACCATTTTGGTCAACAAATGTTGGCTGACCACTAGAATCAAGTCCAGCGAACTCTGCCATATAGTATGAGAATAAGGAATGGCCAGCTTCGAAACGCTGCACAAAACTTGTGGAGATACCTGAACGGGGAGTTCGTCCTGAAATCAGGAAGCCCTGGAAATCCTGGATCTCATTTTTATTGTATGCTATGTTGAAATTGGCATAGAGTTTTGAATTCTGGGTTTGAATAAAATCATAGGCCACTGCCAATTCAATACCTTGGTTCAATATAGAACCTGGGAAGTTGCCGAATTGGTATGGACTATTACTAGGAGCTGCCGGAGGCGCCTGGAGTAAGAGGTTATCCGTTTCATTGCGATATACGTCAATACTACCGCTGAAACGATCCAGGTTATAACCGAAGTCAACACCCATGTTTAATCCAAAAGTTTCCTCCCATCGTAAATTAGGGTTACCCACTGAAACGATAGCCAGACCGTTCTGGTTTACCACAAAATCATTTTGAACAAAAAGTTCGCTAAAACGCTGGCGGGCCACGGAGTTTCCGTATCCCAGACCTTCCTGGTTGCCGGCAAGACCCGCACTCAATCGCAGTTTCAGGGTAGAAACGCGCTCACCGATGAAGTCTTCTTCGCTGATCTTCCAGGCAAAGGCACCGGAAGGGAAGTAACCGTATCGGTTATTTGGCCCAAAACGGGAAGACCCATCTGCCCTGATGATACCCGTAAATAAGAACTTATCTGCCAGGCTATAATTTATCCTGGCAAAATAGGATTGTAACTCATCCGTGTTATCAAAAGTATCAGTGGTCATACCCTGAACATAGCGTTCAAAGGCAAAAGGTACAGTCTCGCCAGCAACAACATCCGAGAACAAACGGTTTACAATCAATCCGCTTGTATTTACACCGTAATAAAACTGTTGGTAAGAACCATCAATAGTGCTGGCTGCACCATTGACTGTAGCTACCAGGTCACTGGCCATTCTATTGAGGTCTGTAGTTCCAAATCCTCGCGCCTGAGCGTCATATCCACTAGTGCGGAAATCCTGGAAGGAATATCCAACAAGCACATCAATATTGGAATTGTCAAAATCCTTTTTCCAGTTCAGGGTAGCTTCCAGAAGTTTACTCTCCCTGTTTAGGACATTGTAAGTACCAAATCCTACACCTTCGATTCCGTTCAAATTCTGAACATCTTCGGAGATTACAGAAATATTCTCACCTTCTGATTTATCATAACCCAGGTTGATCTTACCGTTCAGCTCGGGAGTCAATTTGTAGTCAATAGACCCGTTTACCAGGACCCTGTCCGTATTGGTCTGGATCTGGGAATACGCCAGGAAGTTGGCAGGAAAGATCTGTGTTCCTCCGTCTGTAAAGTCTGGATCTGAAGGCCATGTCGGGTTCGCAGAATATGCAGCACCCAGGATATCTCCACGGAATCCTGCCCCAGCACTAAAAGGCGCGGTTTCATCATTTACTCTTGAGATAGAAGACTGTAAGCCTACTACCAGTTTATCATCCAGGAATCGATGTTTCCAGTTTAATCGACCCGTAATTCGTTCCAGGTCTGTTTTCTCTACAATACCATTTTGAGTAGTGTACCCAAAGGTGGCACGCACATTACCTTTTCCGTAATTATTGGAATAAGACAAGTTTTGACTTTGAGAAACCGCTGTACGTGTAATGTAGTCCTGCCAATCTGTATTGGCTCCAAAATCAACGTCATTACTGTCTCCACCATAAAGCGCTACGGCCTCGAGGAAGTCTGACCTGTTAAGTAGATCATACTCGTTAGCCGGATTGGCCATACTGAGGGTTGAGGAAAATTCGAATACTCCTCCTGAAGCACCCTTACCGCTTTTGGTAGTAATGATTACAACTCCATTCGCACCCCGTGAACCGTAGATTGCAGTTGCGGAAGCATCTTTGAGGATAGAGATGCGCTCAATATCGTTTGGGTTTAGGAAGTTCAGCGGGTTTCTTGCTGAAGTTTCACCATCACCCGTGTTTCCTGTAGGTGCCGTGTTTTCACCCGATAACGGAATTCCATCAACCACAATTAATGGATTGTTGTTTGACCGGATGGAATTGGATCCGCGAATGTTGATGAAAATCCCCGCTCCGGGTTCTCCACTGGTCTGTTGGATGTTGACCCCGACAGCCTTACCCTGTATCAATTG
>JAHHLF010000146.1 GCA_018679315.1 Bacteroidia bacterium
GATCTGAATTGAGAGGAAAGACCCTCGGCATCCTTGGGTTTGGTAGAATTGGTCAGGCAACAGCAAAGATCGCCTTGGGCAGTGGAATGAAAGTCGTTTTCCACGATCCGTTTATTGAAAACGCGACTATTGATCTTGACTTCTTCGATGGACAAAAGATCAGCTTTCATTTTGAAAATATGTCGAAACAAGATGTTCTTAAAACGGCAGATTACCTAACCTTACACGTGCCGGCACAGAAGGATTACGTTATTGGTCAGCCTGAATTTAATATAATGAAGCACGGTGTTGGATTGGTCAATGCAGCTCGTGGCGGTGTGGTAGATGAAAAGGCTCTGGTTAAAGCTTTGGAATCAGGGAAGGTATCCTTTGCCGGCTTGGATGTCTTTGAATCGGAACCTGCTCCGGAGATCAAGATATTGATGCATCCGAATATATCCCTCTCCCCTCATATTGGCGCTTCAACAGGGGAAGCCCAGGACCGGATCGGACTCGAATTGGCAGAACAGATCATCACCCTTCTCAAATAAGAATATTAACAGGTAATGCCACGTGATTCCTACACTTTTTCGTATTTTACGCGCTTATTAACATTAACCTATTCAATAGTATGTCTGGATTATTAGATTTATTAAATAGCCCAACGGGCAAACAACTTATTAGTGGTGTTGCAGGCCAAACTGGCCAGCCGGAAAGTAAGACAGGAGATGTCCTCAGTATGGCAATGCCACTCCTTCTTGGAGCCATGAAAAAAAATGCATCTACTCCCGAAGGTGCTGCAGGATTAATGAATGCGTTATCCTCTAAGCACGACGGTGGAATTTTGGATGATCTTGGTGGCCTTTTCGGAGGCGGCGTAGATAGCAGTGTCATGGATGATGGTGCCGGGATCCTTGGTCACGTTCTTGGAAAGAAGCAGGCCAATGTTGAAAATGCTTTGAGCCAGCGATCAGGTGTAGATACCGGGTCAATTGGCAATATCCTGAAGATCGCCGCACCCCTGGTGATGGGCTATCTCGGAAAGCAACAACGGCAAAGCAATGTTTCTGATGCATCCGGCTTATCCTCTATGCTTGGAAATATGCTTGGCGGAGAACCTAAGCAGAAACAAAGCTTAATAGAAACTTTGCTTGATAAGGATGGTGATGGAAGTGTCATTGATGACGTGGCCGAAATGGTCATGAATTCAGGTGGCAAGAAAAAAGGCGGATTAGGCGGTCTCCTAGGCGGTTTATTTAAGCGCTAGGAAGGTCTTAACGATAATTAACAGAACCATCGGCCAACGCCGATGGTTTTTTTGTATCTTACTGTTACGGCAATAAATACGCTATGAAAAAACTTGGTAGTTATATATTGGCACTCGCCCTGGTTGCGCTATTAGGCAATTGCGGTGCATCCAAGAAGGAGGTCAAAATCACCGACGAAGAGAAGCAAACCTTCACTGCGGCCGGTAACGATACTGTGACCATAGGCAGTGAAGAATCCAACTACGAGATCATAATTATAGAACCCGGATTTAATCGCTGGCTGTTAAGTATCGCGCAGCCGAGGGGTTATTATACTCAATCTTATATGGAAACCAGAAACCGGATCTTTGTGATTGAATGGAATAACCGTGTACTCATGCCTGGCCAATACTCCCCCCTACTTTACGAAATGCAAATCAATTACGACCTTCATGTCGACTACGGTTACGAGGTGAACTATCAGCTTTATAATTATTTTATCTATTTCCAGCGTAAATACAAACAACGATTAGGGCCATTCTTGCCCAGAATTTAGATTTGCATATTTTTGCAGACCGATGAAAAAACTAAAAGAACGCTGGGGCATTACCTCAAATTTTCAACTCCTGATCATTCTGATCGTTTTTGCCATTACCGGATCCGCTTCTGTATGGGTGGCTAAACCCTTTTTGGCCTGGATCGGACTGGATCGATCCAACTTTCCCGACGCGGCCTGGAGTGGATGGGTATATTGGACACTACGTCTGATACTTATTTTTCCTTTTTATCAGGTATTGCTGGTATTCTTTGGTTTTGTATTTGGGCAATTCAAATTCTTCTGGGAATTTGAGAAGAAAATGTTGCGGGTAATGGGACTTGGATTTTTGGTTAAATAAGTCCTAAATAATTGGCATTTATATTTACCTCTTCTATTTTAGTCGGCTGTATGAAGCAGCTTAATTCATTTTCACAGGTATTCGCAGGTTTACTGCTTCTCTTTTTATTTCTTTTACCTTCCCTGGTTAATCTTCATCACAATTTTTTTGAACATCGCGATTTAGCGTGTACGTCTGGAATCGACATACATGTCCATGAAACAGAAATACATTGTGACTTCGATGATTTTACCTGGAACACTCAGTATGTTGAAGTTAACTTCCAATTCCAACAGTCGTTTTTTGTTAACGACGATACCCTATTGGAGAATTATACCCAACCGGGTTCTACCCGTGCCTTTAGTGATCTTTTCAAAAGAGGACCTCCTGATTTTTCATGATTGTCTGATTTTTTTTTTTCATCTAAATTTATTACATCATGAGAATATGGATCGCCATGGGGATATTCCTCGTAAGTGGAATGTGCTGGGCACAACAAAATATTAAAGGTAAGGTTACTGATGCTACAACTAATGAACCCTTAGAACAGGTAGCGGTTTACTTTCCTGAACTGGAACTAGGCACGGTAACAGCCGCTGATGGCCGCTTCCAGTTAAGCAATTTACCAACAGGTTCGTATAAAATAATCATCTCCTATTTGGGGTATAAGACCTACTCTGCCCCAATAGATTTAAACACAACATCCAACATTGAAGTTGCTCTCGAACAGAGCGCTATTGAGATGAAGGAAGTTATTCTTGCTACACCTTTCCATAAGTTGCAGCGTGAGAATGTCATGAAGGTGGAACAGGTACAGATAGAAGCCCTCCAAAAAACTGGGGCTCCTACCCTTTCAGAAGGCTTGGCTACTATCCCCGGCGTGAATATTGTAAGTACAGGTATTGGTATTGGAAAACCCGTCATCCGGGGCCTGAGCTACAATCGGGTTGTAGTATATGCGCAGCATATCCGACTGGAGAATCAGCAATTTGGCGATGAGCATGGCTTGGGTCTTAGCGATAATGGCCTGGAAAGTGTAGAGCTTATCAAAGGTCCTGCCTCGCTGCTCTACGGTTCCGATGCACTTGGAGGCGTTCTCTATTTGAATCCGGAACGATTTGCCAATCCGAGTACCGGCCAAGGAGATATCAACCTAAACTATTTTTCGAATACCCAGGGATATAAAACAAGTGGTGGTTATAAATGGTCCGGGGATGCTATGAAATACCTGGTTAGAATTGGGGGAAGCTCACATGCCGATTACCAGGACGGGAACGGGACGCGCATTACGAACAGCAGGTTTCAGGATCGGGATGTAAAACTAGGACTTGGGTATCGCGCTGGTTCCTTTAAAACTGACTTGCGTTACAATTTTAACACCTCCGAATTAGGTCTGCCTGAAGAACTGGGTGCCCAGACAACGGAAAGAGAACCCATGCTTCCAAGCCAGGAACTGGATAATCATATGCTCAGCCTGAGATCGACTCTTTTCTTTGATCGTTCCATCCTGAAAGCAACCCTGGGCTATAGTGCCAATGGAAGAAAAGAATTTGAGGATCATGAAGAAGAAGGGCCTATTGAGGAAGAGGAAGAAGGC
>JAHHLF010000267.1 GCA_018679315.1 Bacteroidia bacterium
GCACTGGGCTATACCAATGTCGAGAAACTGGAAGCGTCCTATGACGATATTTGTGATATCATCCATGAATATGATGGTCTTGTAATACGAAGCAGGATCCCAATAGACCGCAACCTTCTTGAAAAGGCCCAAAACTTAAAGTTTATCGGTAGGGTTGGTGCCGGCTTAGAAAATATTGATGTAGAATTTGCCAAATCCCGGGATATCTATCTTATTCCCGCCCCTGAAGGAAATAGAAATGCTGTGGCAGAGCATGCTTTGGGCATGCTATTAAGCCTCTTCAACAAATTACATACGGCAGACAGAGAAGTGCGGCAAGGTCTGTGGAGGCGGGAAGCAAACCGGGGCGTGGAGCTGGATGGCAAGACCGTAGGTATTATCGGGTATGGGAATACAGGCAAAGCTTTTGGCAAAAAACTTAAGGGTTTTGATGCAGATGTCTTATGCTATGATATTGTTGGGGGCGTTGGAGATGGAAATGCCAGGCAGGTAGGCATGCTTGAATTTTGCCAGTTAGTAGATGTGGTCAGCCTTCATGTACCGCTTACAGATCTAACTCGAGGGATGGTCAATGCGGAATTCATCGACCAATTTCAAAAGCCTTTCTGGTTCCTCAATACAGCAAGGGGGAAATGTGTCAATACAAAGGACCTGGTTGAAGGATTGCGATCCGGAAAAGTGAGGGGAGCCGGGTTGGACGTCCTTGAATATGAGGCCAGTTCTTTACTAGGCCTCTTCGATCCCGGTTCAGATCCGGAAGAGATCCCGGAGCCTCTTGAATATTTGAGCAAGGCAGGAAATGTGATCTTGAGTCCGCATGTTGCCGGATGGACAGTAGAAAGCAAGGAATATTTAGCGAGGGCCATCGTGGAAAAGATCAAGGCCAGATTTACCTAAATTTATAAGGTGAAACGCACCGTCCTCATATTCTCTGCTTTGATAATTGCCCTTTTCAGCCTGATGCAATTAGGGAAGTATGTCCTGGTGCAAAATACATCTTCCGCAGAATGGATCATTGCCGGTATCGCGATAGCTTTTTTCTTTATCGGCATTCTGATCAACAGAAAATCCCAGCAGAAAGAAACTTTAAAAGCCGGGAGAGCGAGCTCATCACAATTAAGTGAACTGGGATTGAGTAAAAGGGAATACGAAGTTTTGATCCACCTGTCTGAAGGCCATTCGAATAAAGAGATCGCAGACCTCCTTTTTGTGACGGAAAGCACCATCAAAACCCATGTGTCTAATATCCTACTAAAACTGGACGCTCGGCGCAGAACCGAGGCAATTGCCAAAGCCCGGGAATTGGATCTCATCGTTCGTTAAGCGCCTAAATATCGTTTTTGATAAGAATTGGTACTTTAGTATGAGTATCTTTTTGTTCCCCGCGACTAGTTTTACACAACACTAAAATTTTCAAAGATGAAATCTACAGTAAAACGTTACGGACTCTACAGTGCGCTGACACTGATCGTCCTCTTTGCCCTAGCATGGATAATCGGAGCGGGATCGGATTATGGAACCCAGGAAACAATTGGCTACATATCTATTGTAGTAGCATTGTCTTTTGTGTTTTTTGGCATCAAACATTTCAGGGATGCCGTTAATGGTGGAAATGTCAGTTTTGGCATGGCACTAAAGATCGGTGTCTTGATCTCGTTATTTGCCTCAGTTGCCTTCGGTTTCTTGGATATTGTGTACAAACTTATCAATCCAGAATTCACCACGGAATATTACGATACAATGGTCGAGCAGGTTAAAACGACTGTTCCGGCCGAGCAGCTGGATGCAAAATTGGCTGAAATGGAATCACAACGTGAGCTCTTTTCAAATCCAATTCTCAGTTTCTTATTAATGGCCTTTACGGTTTTTATAATAGGGTTTATTATATCGCTATTGTCATCTTTAGTTTTACAACGTAAAAAAGTATCGTCATGAAATATGAAGCAAATTCACCGGAGGAATATATTGCTCAAATACCGGAAGATAGGAAGCCTGTGCTTTCAAAAATGCGCGAAGTGATCTTAGCGAACCTGCCAGAGGGTTTTGAAGAAACCATGAGTTATGGAATGATCGGATATGTGGTCCCTCACAGTATTTATCCGGATGGCTATCATTGCACGCCGGAATTACCCTTGCCCTTCATGAATATCGCATCTCAAAAGAATTTCGTGGCCTTGTATCATGCCGGGATCTATGGCAATAAAGAGCTCTTCAAATGGTTTCAGGATGAATATCCCAAGCATTGCAAACGAAAACTGGATATGGGGAAAAGTTGTGTCCGTTTTAAGTATATGGATGATATTCCATACGAACTGATCGAGGAATTAACTCAAAAACTAAGCGTTCAAGAATGGATCGATATTTATGAGTCAGCCGTTAAAACACCGACAAAATGAAGAACCGGGTAACAGGATTAGGAGGATTTTTTTTCAAGACAAAAGATCCGGATAAAGTCAAAGATTGGTATAAAACCCATTTAGGTCTCAATACAGACCAATACGGATGCACCTTTTGGTGGAAAGATAAAGAAGGAAATGATTGTTCAACTCAATGGAGCCCCTTCAAGGAAGACACCACATATTTTCAGCCCAGTGAGAAGCAGTTCATGATGAATTTCCGGGTTGAGAACCTGGTGGAACTACTGGAAGAACTGAAGAAGGAAGGCGTCACTGTAATAGGTGAGATGGAAGAATATGACTATGGCAAATTTGGTTGGATACTGGATCCGGAGGGGAATAAACTGGAACTTTGGGAACCCGTTGATAGTGCCTTCCAATAGTGAAAAAAATTGGTTACATTTAATGAGATAATCTGAAAACTTAACAACCATGTCAGACGAAACAAATGACTTTGGCGACAAGGCCGAAGATGCATTCGACAAAGCCAAAGAAAAAGCCTCTGAATTTGCGGACGATGCAAAGGAATCAGCCGGCGAATTTGCAGACGAAGCCAAAAAAACAGCAAGTGAATTTGCTGAAGGCATTAAAGATGCCGGCGGAGATAACAAGAAAATACTCGCTGGGATTTTAGCGATCATCCTGGGATCGTTAGGCATTCATAAATTCATCCTGGGCTATCAGAAAGAAGGATTTATTCTCCTTGCCGTTACCCTAATTGGTTGGGTGCTTATGTGCGTTGGAGTAGGTATCTTCCTTGTATGGATTACAGGATTAATAGGCTTAATTGAAGGTATAATCTACCTTACAAAGTCTGATGAAGAATTCTACAATACGTACCAGGCCGGGCAAAAGCCTTGGTTCTAAAAGAATAATAAGCCGGATTTTTTAGAGTCCGGCTTTTATTTTTTAATTTATTATCGTAATATTGCAATATATAAATGTATTATGGGGACTACTAAAACACAGATCTTCTCGAAAAAGCACAATGAGCTGGCTCGAACATTAAAAGTCCTGGCTCATCCGGGGCGACTGGCAATTCTAGAATACATCAGCCGGCAAAAGGCCTGTATTTGTAATGATATTGTCGAAGAAATTGGCCTGGCTCAGCCTACCATCTCACAGCATCTTAAAGAATTAAAAAGCATTGATTTGATCGAAGGTGAGATCGACGGAAAAAAAGTGTGTTACGGTATTAACCTAAAGAAATGGGATGCTATTCAAAAACACCTGGATGCATTTTTTAACACAACGCGAGTACACTGCTGCTAAATTACATACCTATGAAAACAAGTGAATTCCTATCGCTTTTAAACGAGCATCAAAACAGACGTTTGATTTTCGAATACCAACCAGGAAAACTGGTCAATAAGAAGTATCACATCACTGAAATAAAAAATATAAAGGTAGACTCCGTTGATTGCGGTGCCAAAACCGATACCTGGAATGAGACCGTTATTCAATTATGGGAAAGTCCGGTCGAAAATGAAGACCGCGATTATCTAAGCATCTACAAGGTGCTGGGCATCCTGAACAAAGTAGATAGAATGCGAGCCATGGACCGGGAAGCTGTGGTGAAATTTGAATATAGCAATGCTCATTTTCATACAAGTCAGCTAGATGTAACCGGATATGATCTGGTGGATGGGAAATTAAAGATCGCCTTGTATTCGCAACCCACTGATTGCAAAGCCAAAGACGATTGTGGGGTTTCCGAAGAAGTTACCGCTACAGCATCTTCTCGTTGTGAACCCGAAAGTGGTTGTTGCTAAAGAAAAAGTTGTGATAGTAAGATCCATGCAACCC
>JAHHLF010000056.1 GCA_018679315.1 Bacteroidia bacterium
AAACACTCCTGGCCAAGAAGACTTGGCTTCATGGCGAATAAAAGCTGAATTACAGGGATTTCCTGAAAGCAGATAACCATATCTACAGATTTTTTTCAATTCTGTGGATATGGTTATTTTTTTGAAAACTTCACTAGAGACATTCGTCACGTATTTTCCTTACCTGATATTTATCATTTTATAGCACCTTAATTGACACTAGTTTTATTGGAATCCTAGCTATTGGCTGGAGAAAGTACCCGGAATAAGTGGGTGTTATTTCAAATTTATCTCTCACATCCGGAATCCTGCTATACTACAAGAAAAATTCAGTGTCATGAAAAATGAGGTGCCTAAGTTAATTTGCGATGCCAATGAGGCTGTCGCCCGGATCGCTCATAAAACCAATGAAGTTTGTGCTATTTATCCTATTACCCCTGCATCGCCAATGGGCGAACATGTAGATGTATTTAGTTCTAAAGAGGAAACAAATATTTGGGGCAATGTTCCCAGAATTGTTGAAATGCAGAGTGAAGGAGGGGCCGCGGGTGCGGTACATGGATCTTTACAGGGGGGTGCCTTAACTACTACTTTTACTGCCTCACAGGGATTACTGTTGATGATCCCTAATATGTATAAAATAGCAGGAGAATTGCTCCCCTCAGTCATTCATGTAGCTGCCCGTACCGTGGCGACACATGCCCTGTCTATTTTTGGTGACCATTCCGATGTTATGGCAACCCGCCAAACCGGGTTTTCAATGTTATTCGGCGGATCTGTTCAGGAAGCGATGGACTTTGCACTGATTTCCCAGGTGGCTACCTTGAAATCGAGGGTACCATTCTTAAACATATTTGACGGCTTCCGGACCTCTCATGAAATATCTAAAATAGATTCCATTCCTGATGATGTGATCAAAGCGATGATGCCAGATGACAAGATCATGAAACATAAAAAACGTTCACTGGATCCTGATCATCCGGTGATCCGGGGAACTTCTCAGAATCCAGATGTTTTCTTCCAGGCCAGAGAAGCAGCAAATGCCTATTATCAAAAAGTTCCTGGTATAGTACAGGATGTCATGGATGATTTTTATTCCCATACGGGCAGAAGGTACAGCTTGTTCTATTATATAGGCCATCCGGAAGCAGAACGGGTTGTCATTATTATGGGATCCGGAGAAGGGGCTGTAAGAGAAACCGTTGAGACGATGGTCGAAAATGGAGAAAAAGTAGGCGCCGTTTTTGTACGTCTGTACCGTCCGTTTTCTGTGGAGGATTTTATCAATTGTATTCCTGATTCCGCTAAAAAAATTGCCGTTCTTGACAGGACTAAAGAACCGGGTAGTACGGGGGAGCCTTTATATCTGGATGTTGTAACAGCCTTTGCGGAAAGCAAGCGAAAAATGCCATTGATCATTGGAGGCAGGTATGGACTATCGTCTAAAGAATTTAATCCGGCAATGGTCAAGGGTATCTATGATGAACTTTTAAAAGTCCAGCCAAAAAATCATTTCACAATCGGGATTCAGGACGATGTTGGGCATACCAGCCTTTCATATGAGCCTGTCTTTCCAACAAAGAAAGACACTTTCAACTGTATGTTCTATGGTTTAGGTTCTGATGGTACGGTTGGCGCCAATAAGAACTCTATTAAGATTATTGGAGAAACAACAGATAACTACGTACAGGGTTACTTTGTCTATGACTCTAAAAAAGCGGGCGCACAAACCGTCTCGCACCTGCGCTTTGGCCCGGAACATATCTATTCATCATACCTGATCAATACGGCCGATTTTGTGGCTTGTCATCAATTCAACTTTGTGGAAAAATATGATGTGTTGGACCACATTAAAAAGGGAGGCACATTCTTGTTGAATGCGCCGTTTTCCAAGGAGGAAATATGGGATAAACTACCAAAGGTTATCCAGGAAGAGATCCTGCAGAGAGAGGTTGATTTTTACATAATAGATGCGACGAAAGTGGCCCATGAAGCAAAGTTGGGTAAACGTACCAATACGGTGCTTCAGACATGTTTCTTTGCTATTTCGGGGATATTACCACGCGAAGAGGCTATTAAGAAGATAAAGGATGCAATCGTGAAGACCTATTCACACAAGGGTGATGATATTGTAGAGATGAACTTTAAAGCTGTTGATACGGCCTTGGCGCATCTGGAAAAAGTAGATTATCCAAAACAAATAACTACAGATAGGGAATTGAAACCTATCATGACGGGAGAACCCGATTATTTCGTTCAGGAAATATTAGGCAAGATCCTAGCGGGCAAAGGTGATAATCTACCGGTAAGTGCTTTTCCAATAGACGGAACCTTCCCTACGGGTACCTCGCAATATGAAAAACGAGGTATTGCCGACTTCATACCAATTTGGGATGATGAAGTACTCTGTACTCAGTGTAATAAGTGTGTGGCTATTTGTCCGCATGCGGCCATAAGGGCCAAGGTAGTGCCTAATGAAGTTCTCGCTTCTGCCCCTGATACGCTGAAGACTGTGCCTGCCAAAGGAAGGCCTTTTAACAAAGAAACCGAATCCTATATACTACAGGTCTCACCAGAGGATTGTACGGGATGTGATCTTTGTGTGGCAGTTTGCCCGGCTGAAAGCAAGGAAATAGAGAATTTCAAGGCGATTAATATGCGGCGTAAACTAGAGAAAGATGAGGTTGAGAATGAGCATTGGGATTATTTTATTGACCTTCCTGATTATGATCGGGCAGCCTTGCAAATAACGAACGTGAAAGGATCTCAATTCCTGGAACCCTTATTTGAGTTTTCAGGAGCTTGCTCCGGCTGTGGGGAAACACCTTATATAAAAATGCTTACCCAACTTTACGGGGACAGTATTCTGATCGCTAATGCGACAGGTTGCTCCTCCATCTACGGAGGGAACCTTCCCACCACGCCATTCAAACGAAATGAAGAGGGTAGAGGACCAGCTTGGGCCAATTCCCTGTTTGAAGATAATGCGGAGTTCGGTTTCGGCATGAAACTGGCACTGACTAAAAAGCAAGAGATCGCTGTCGATCTGTTGCGTTCCCTTGAAAAAGAGTTGGGAACAGAATTGGTTGAAGCCATTGTGTCAAATCCTGAGGATACCGAAGCACAGCATAAAAAGAAATTTGAAGATCTCGATAAATTGGATGCAAAACTAAAAACGCTAGTTGAAAATCCGAAAGTCAAGAAATTGAGTAAGCTTACGGAATACTTAAGGAGAAAAGCTGTTTGGATCTTAGGTGGAGACGGCTGGGCGTATGATATAGGATATGGAGGCGTAGACCATGTATTGGCATCAGGAGAGGATATCAATATTATGGTACTTGATACGGAAGTATATTCCAATACGGGAGGACAAACTTCAAAAGCAACTCCACTTGGCGCAAGCGCTAAGTTCTCTGTCAGCGGTAAGCGTACGGGCAAGAAGAGCCTAGCCCTTCAGGCCATTTCTTATGAAAATGTATATGTGGCACAAGTGGCGATTGGGGCTAAAGACATGCAAACCCTGAAGGCTATCGAAGAAGCTGCGGCCTACCCCGGACCTTCTCTAATTGTGGCGTATTCACATTGTGGTGAACACGGCTATGATCTAAAAGATGGAGCCGATCAGCAGGGGAAGGCAGTAGAAACGGGATACTGGCCGCTCTTTAGATTTAATCCTTCTAAACCTAAGGGAAAGAAATTCAAACTTGATTCTAGAGAACCTTCTAGACCGTTGGAAGATTTTATGTACAACGAAACACGGTTTACCAGAGTCGTAAAAGAGAATAAAGCCCTTGGAGAAAAATTGTTAACCCAGGCCCAGGAAGAAGTTGATACCAAATGGGAACGCCTGGAACTATTTAGAAATATGTAAACAACAGTAAATTTTATATGATGGAAGAAAGAGCGACCAAAATGTTTGATGAAGCTGTGCAACAATTAAAGGATGCCGGAAATGAATTATACAGACCTAAGGAAGATGTGGTTTCTTTTCTGGTATGTAAAAACTCACAATTTGCCATTCAAAATTTCTTGAGGGGCTATTTATTGCAACATGGTTTTGAGACAAGTGATGAAGATACGATCAATACCTTGTATGATAAATGTAAGTCGATCAACAAGAACTTTGAAAAGGTAAACCTGGAAGGCTTTGATTGCCAGTCGCATTCTCTAAAATCACGCTTCTGTGACGGGGCTGAAAAAGTGAGTAGATGCTTTGATATTGCCGATAATCTGGACACGTTCTTACGAGAGGAAAAGATCATTTCCTCTTAAATAGTTACGTCCATGCAGCTTGTAAAAAACGGATAAAATTATCGTGCATAATATTAAGGATATCTGTTTCTGTATATCCTCTTTGTGCCAGAACTTGTGGTAGTATTTGAAGATCTGCAATAGTGTCCAGGTCTGCCGGACATTGTTCCTTCCCAAAACCTCCATCCAGATCTGTCCCTAGACCTACGTGCAAAGAATTTCCCGCTAGTTGACAAATGTGATCCATATGATCCACCATATGGTTGAGCGATAATCCCATATTCTCAGGCGTAGAAGTGCCGCGCTGCCAATTTGGTATCATCATCCATGCATCCAATGGCATTCCGATGACGGCCTTTTTCTCAATCAGTACGTTTAATTGTTCATCCGAAAATTGCCGGTTATGTGAAACCAGCGTACGGCAGTTACTGTGGCTGGCCCAAACGGGACCTTTATAAAATTCAAGTGCTTCCCAAAAGCTATCATCGCAAAGATGTGTAGCATCTAGTATGATATTCAATTCTTCCATCACTTTCAGTAACTCCTTCCCCTGGCTCCCAATACCCCCCGTAGCATTCGTGCCCTGGGCATAGGTGCCAGGCCCATAATGTGCAGGTCCAAGGGCACGTAAGCCTTGTGCATAAGACTTCTCTAAATGTTTTGGGGTGATGATGGAATCTGCCCCTTCCAGACTCAATATATATCCGATAGGTTTATCCTCAACAGGACCCGATGCCCATAGATCCAAGTGATCAGCCAAGCTTGTCCTATCCTTGATCTGGATCATTTCCCCCCGCTCTTCCATAGCTCTGTACCAGGACAGTTGCCCTTGTGTCTGAGCCCAGGCCTGTTCAGGGGAATTCCACCCTGGCAATATATTCCCAGCTTTTGAATAACGGGCAATAAGGGTAGCCACACACAGACCTATCCGCCCTCTTCTCATCTCCGGCAAGGATACAGTGCCTCTTGTACGGTCGGGCTTATCCGTCATGCCTGTTTCGCTTTGTCTTATCTCCTGAACTGTGCACGTGAGATCTCTGTTCCATTCCATAGCGTTCATGGCAAGGTCCAGATGTGCATCTAAAATAAACATGGAATTCGCTTTTTGGTTCATACTAAATAGCTACCAGATAAATGGTAAATGCCCCAATTAAATGCTAAGTTGATAATCTCTTGCTGCTACTTCCCAGTATCCGGAAACTTGATGATTTTTAATTACCATTACACTGGGATATTTGCAAACAGTAGGACACACATGCATAGGGAGGGCATAGTATAACTGACCTATCTGTATAGACGAGGTATCCTCTGCTTCCAGGACAAGATGTTCTTCGCTATGACCTACCTGTTTGGTATGTTCCAACTCCATTATTTCTGCTCTGGGAAAGCCCATTTCAGGGGCAATGGATTTGTGTCCTATATCCAGGGCAATTCTCTTTGCTGTGGGTTTACTTACAACCCGTGTCAATAGAACAGCGGCGGGCAAAAAATCCATATCCGGCAGGTCTGTCGCGTTCCGAACATCCCATAATAGGGTTGTACCCGGACTTAAGACTACGCCTTCTCTCTGGGCGTGAACGGGAAAGGTTGGAGAACCGCCAACAATTACTTCCGGCACGGAATATCCGCTATTTTCTAGATTCTTTCGAAGAAGATCTACCTCTGCAAAAGCAGCATCACATCGCTTTTTTCTCAAAGTGAGATCCGTATCCCTTATATGTCCGTCATAAGCGTGTAATCCACGGCATACTAAGTAATTAGAACCCGCAATATTAACATATAGTGCTTCAGCTTCATCCCCAGGCAGTATGCCCGTGCGATCCATACCTGTATTCAAGTCCAGAAACACTCCCATGGTTGTCCCTGTTTCTTCAGCTTTTTGATCCAAATCCTCAAGGATATCTTGACTATCAACTAAACAACTGAAGGTAGAAGTCGGATAGGTCTCAGCCAGTTTAAAGAGTCGGTCTAAATTTTCACCAACGGCCTGCATAGCTAACAAAATGTCCTGTGCCTGACAGGTAGCGAGCATTTCGGCTTCAGCAATGGTTGCACATTTGAACTTATTGATCCCCATGGCTTGTTGCATTTCTACGATCTCCTTGATCTTATGTGTTTTTATATGTGGTCGGAGTCTGCCCGGATCGCCCGCAGTGCGCAACATAGAATCAATATTGTATTGAATACGTTCCGGGAAGACTGCCAAACTAGGCGTGATCAAATGTTCGCTATTTTCAATTATATACCATTCCATCATAGAAATGCATTAAGTGTTAAGACGCCTAATAGACCCATTATGCCTACCATGGTTTCCATGACCGTCCAGGTGCGCAAGGTGTCTTTTATCGACAAGTTGAAGTATTCTTTAAATAACCAGAAACCTCCATCGTTCACATGGGAAAGCATCAGGCTACCAGATCCAATGGCCAAAACCATCAATTCCGGGGCGACACTGGAACCTTGAACCAGTGGTAAAACAATTCCGGCTGCAGTGAGTCCTGCAACGGTTGCAGATCCTACACATACCCGTATTAAGGTAGCAATACCCCAAGCAAGTACAATTGGGGACCAGGAGGAAGCTTTTAGAAGATCCCCAATATAATTGCTTACCCCACTGTCAATGAGCACTTGTTTTAATCCTCCGGCACCGGCTATGATCAGCAAGACCATGGTAATTCCAGCTACAGCGCTGGAAACACTTTCCATAACTTGTTTCATTTTCTTACCCCTGCCAAGCCCTAGTGTATATATGGCAACCAGCACAGATAGGATCATGGCAATGATAGGATCGCCAATGAAGCCCAGTACTTTAGTTAATGCAGAATCTTCTGGTAAGAAGAAAGAGGCAAGAGTGGCAACTGCGATCAAGATAACAGGTAGGAGGGCAGTAATTACACTGATGCCCATAGGAGGCAATTCTTCCTTAGGTAATATTTTAGCACTGACAAACTCTTTGAGCGGTGTTGCTTTGATATGTTTTATCGTTCTGGCAAAAAAGGGTCCGGCTACAAGGATCGCCGGGATAGCGATTACGATACCATATAATAATGTCTTTCCCAGGTCTGCCTTAAAAATTTCGGTAATTGCAGTTGGTGCAGGATGCGGAGGCAGAAAACCATGGGTCACAGATAAGGAAGTGAGCATTGGTAATCCTACATAAAGCAAGGGAAGCCCTGTACTGGCGGCGATAGTAAATACCAATGGTACAAGGATCACAAAACCCACTGTATAAAACATGGGTATTCCCACGATAAAACCAGTGATCACTACGGCCCATTGGACATTCTTTTTGCCAAAAGTATCTATCAGTTTGGTCGTGATGCTCTGAGCTGCACCACTATCGGCGACAAGCTTGCCCAGCATGGCGCCTAATCCTAAAATGATCACCAAATAACCCAAGGTGTCACCTATGCCACTTTGAATCGCCGATAATACCTCTTTAAAACCCATTCCTTCCGCCAAACCAACAAAGAGTGAAACCAGGAGAAAGGTGATAAAAGCATTGAGCTTGCCCCAGGCGATCAATAAGAATAAAAGGATAATTCCGAAGATTACAATTGCAAGGGCCATGTGTGATTTCTAGCTGGTTGGATCACTAAGATAGTACTTTGAAACAAAGCGCCAAATGATGCAGAACTTTGTTATATTGTAGCGAATTATCTCGGCCATGGATAAAAGAAAATTCTTAAAACGCCTTGGTCAAACCTTGGCCGTTGGAGCTGTGTTTCCTCAGGCTCTTGAAGCCAGGGAAAGACTGGTGTGGAAATTTCCTGATCGGACAGATGAAGCCTATTGGGAAACGATCAGATCACACTATAAATTAAAGCCGGACTATATCAATTTAGAAAGCGGCTATTACAACATTATCCCACAACCAACGCTAGAAAGTTTTAAGGAACATGTAGACCATGTAAATTATGAGGGCTCGCACTATATGCGGACCGTGCAATGGGATAACAAAGACAGCGTGGCGGCCCGCTTGGCTTTATTAGTAGGATGTAGTGCTGATGAACTTATAATTACCCGTAATACAACAGAATCCCTGGACCTTGTTATAAGCGGTTTTCCTTGGGAAGAAGGAGATGAGGCCATTTTTGCGGAACAGGATTACGGGGCTATGCAGGATCAATTTGATCTTGTAGCACGAAGATATGGTGTTGTCAACAAGGTAGTCTCAGTGCCTAATCACCCCAAAAATGACGAAGAGATCATCTCCCTCTATGAATCCCAAATAACGGATAAGACCAAGCTGATCATGGTATGCCATATGATCAATATTACCGGACATATTTTGCCGATTCGGAAGATCTGTGACATGGCCCACAGCCATGGGGTAGAAGTCATGGTCGACGGTGCCCATTGCATTGGGCATTTCAAAGTGGATATCAGTGAGTTGAACTGCGACTATTACGGCACCAGCTTGCACAAATGGCTGGCCACTCCACTGGGGGCAGGATTTCTATATGTTAATAAAGATAAAGTCGCTAAGCTCTGGCCCTTACTTGCTGAACATAACAGGAAGCCGGCAGATATCAGCAGGTTAAACCACACGGGTACGCATCCCGTACATACAGACCTGGCCATTAATAATGCCATTGATTACCTGGAAGCAATTAGCCTGGAAAGAAAAGAGGAACGTATGCGATTCCTACAAAGATATTGGTCTGTACCTTTACGTGAGGAGGAAAATGTCTTAGTCAATACGCCGGTCGAAGCACATAGGCATTGTGGCATCGGGAATGTCGGTGTCGAGGGTGTCAAACCGGGAGATCTGGCTAAAATGCTACTGGAAGAATTCAAAATATTTACTGTGGCGATCGATGGTGCGAATGTTCATGGATGTCGAATTACACCAAATGTTTTTACAACTACAAAAGAGTTAGATATATTTATCGAGGCTATAAAGACAATAGCTTCACGAGTATAGAAAAAAGTGACTATAATAATCAAATCAACCTCAGATGTCTGATACCAATATAAAGCGACTTAAGAACAGCGTTGCTTTTCTAAGAGTACTTATAGGGTGGCACTTCCTGTATGAAGGTGTTACCAAATTATTTAATCCAGACTGGACGGCTATGGGCTATCTGTCATCTGC
>JAHHLF010000057.1 GCA_018679315.1 Bacteroidia bacterium
TCGCCGCGTTTGGGATATCCGTCGCCCATGGCACTTTCGTATAGTCCGGAACTACCTGTGATCACCAGGGCTTTTACTACCTCTGGGAATAATTTCGCATGAAGCAAACCAATATGACCACCAAGAGAGTTGCCAAGTACGATTACCTTGTCCAGTTTTTTGAATTCGATAAATTTCTCCAGGAATTTCGCGAAGTTCTTGACCGTGGTCTTAACAAGGGGCATATCGTAAATGGGAAGTTCAGGAACCAGGACCTGGTACCCGCGTTCCGGGAAATGGTTGGTTACCCCTTTGAAATTACTCAGTCCGCCCATAAGGCCGTGAAGAATAATTATGGGGGCTCCTTCGCCTATTTCTAAATACCTGAATTTACCTTCAGTCTTGATTTCGGCATCCATTGCGGACTGCTTCTTTTATTAGTTGGCAAATATAGTTATTTAAGAATAATACTGATATTTTTGTACTAGCTGAACATCCCTTGTAAAACAAGCCTTACGACAGGATGACTATAATAAAAACACATGTAAAATACCTTTCCTGACATATACCTCCTTCGCTGCAAAGAAGGCCGCTGCATTTTAATAAAATTTTAAGAATGTGGTAAAATGTGGTAATTTGTGGTAATAATTTTGATATATTTGAGTTTTATATAGCAAAATCTACCACGATCAAGTGATCAATTTTATTGGGACATACGATTGCAAAGCCGACACAAAGGGCCGGGTAATGATACCTGTGACCTTAAAGAATCAGTTGTCGCCTGTACTAAACAAAGGTTTTGTTATAAAGCGCTCGGTCTTTCAGCCGTGCCTGGAACTCTACCCAATGGAAGAGTGGAATTTGCTCATGCAAAAAATGAACAAGAAGAATAGGTTCCGAAAAAAGAACAACGATTTTATCCGTCGATTCTCTGCAGGAGTTAAGCCTGTGGAAATTGATGCGACTGGTAGATTACTTATCCCTAGGAATTTAATGGATATCGCTGGAATCAGTAAGAATGTTGTACTGAGTTCTACCATCAATATTATTGAAATATGGGATAAAGATAGCTATGAAAAAGTGCTTGAGGAAACCGCTGCCAATTTTGCAGAATTGGCAGAAGAGGTAATGGGCGATGATGGAGACGAACTATCATAACCCTGTTTTATTAAAAGAGTCAGTTGATGGCCTTTTGATAAAACAAGACGGGGTTTATGTAGACGTCACCTTCGGAGGTGGAGGTCATTCAAGAGAAATCTTAGACCGACTAGGAACCGGAGGAAAATTGATCGCCTTTGATCAGGATGAGGCCGCATTGGCAAATGCAATTGAAGATGAGCGCTTTACTCTGATCAATGAAAATTTCAGATACCTCAGGCAGTTTTTAAAGTTCTATGGCATACAGAAAGTTGACGGAATCCTTGCAGATTTTGGTGTTTCATCACATCAATTTGATGATCCCGAACGCGGATTTTCCACTCGTTTTGATGAGGCCCTGGACATGCGAATGTCTACCCGGATCCATACCTCAGCGCGCGATGTGTTGAATTCTTATTCGGAAGCCGATCTCAAAAAGGTGTTTTGGAGATATGGAGAATTGAAAAGGGCGGGTGCTATGGCTAAGGCGGTAGTTACATCAAGAGCGTCCGGTTTAATTTCAACCACCGAAGACTTTAAAAAAACGCTGGCAAAATTTATGCCGCGTCATAAGGAGAATAAAGTCATGGCCCAGATATTTCAGGCCATTCGGATCGAAGTCAACCAAGAACTGGAAGCGATAAAAGAGTTTCTGCTTCAACCCCCAGATGTCGTTTCCCAGGGCGGCAGAATTAGCTTAATCAGCTATCATTCCCTGGAGGACCGGCTGGTCAAGCGATTTATTCGGACCGGGAAGTTTGAAGGAGAGGTCGAGAAGGATTTTTACGGTAACCCATTGGCACCGTTTAAGCGAATTGGAAAGATGATCCAACCCTCGACTGATGAGATTGCAATAAATAACAGGGCGCGAAGTGCACGATTGCGAATTGCCGAGCGCCTATAAAAAACGGCCAAGCCTTATGAAAAACGGCTTAATTGACATTTTAAAAGGAAAATTTCTGGTGAGCGGAGATGCCCCAAAAAACTGGACCTTCATTCTCTTTGCTTCATCCCTGGCCGCATTAATGATCGCAAGCGCACATAGTGCCGACAAGAAAGTACATCAGGTAGCTGCATTGAATGAAGAGGTACGCCAGTTACGGAGCGAATTCGTGGCAATGCGCTCACATGTACAACAAATGAAATTGGAATCTTCCGTCAGAACCGCTGTAGTCGAAAATGGCTTGGGACCGTCTGAAGTACCCCCGCAAAAGATAATTGTCTTAACCACGGATAAGTAAATGCCTGTGACTGAAAGAAACATAATGACACGTTTGTACATCATGGCTGGTGCCATGTTTCTATTTGGTATAGGTATCATGGTAAAGCTCGTTGGCTTGCAAATGGTTCATGGAGATAAATACAAAGAACTGGCACATCAACGCACTGAGAAAATGTTCACTATTGCCCCCAACAGAGGCAATCTCTATTCAGATGACGGCAGCTTGCTAGCCACATCAGTATCCAGGTATACGATCCGGTTCGATGCTATGACTGTTTCTTCTGAGAATTTCGAGGCCCATGTAGTGGATCTATCCAAAGCTTTAAGTGGATTGCTTGGTCAACCTGCCGGGCATTATGAACAACGTTTTCGCAAAGCGCGGGTCAATAAGAACAGGTATGCCAGGATCGCCACTAATGTTTCCTATACAGATTACCTGAAGATCATTGATTTTCCTCTTTTTAATCTCGGACCTTATAAAGGAGGAATCATAGTAGAACAACGAACCGTTCGGGAGCATCCCCTGGGCAAAATAGCGGAACGTAGTGTGGGATACGAGCGAATAGACGAAAATGGCTATATCACACGAGTTGGACTGGAAGGCGCTTTTGGTCAGTATTTACGGGGTATGGAAGGTAAACGTCTGAAGCAGAAGATCGCAAAAGGCCAGTGGAAGCCTATAGGGCGGGAAAATATTATCGAGCCAAAAGATGGCTACGATGTCATTTCCACAATAGACATTAATATACAAGACATTGCCCACCATGCCTTGCTTAAGCAATTAGAGCACTACAAGGCAGACCACGGCTGCGTGATAGTCATGGAAACTAAGACCGGGGCTATTAAGGCAATCTCCAATCTCGGTCGGACAGAAGAAGG